>WFYK01000142.1 GCA_015490105.1 Aquificaceae bacterium
AAAAAGTTCTCCATGGACTTTTCCCTCCACTTTTCGGACGAGATCCAAAGGGTAGCCATATTTGTCTCGAAACAAGGACACTGCCTATACGATCTGCTTCAACGTTTCCGATCGGGAGAACTAAAAGGGGAGGTCAAGCTCGTTATAAGCAATCATCCCGATATGAAAAACGTAGCGGACTTTTTTGAAGTTCCTTACTTTCACATCCCTAAAACCAAGGCCAACAAATCTGAAGCGGAAGGGAAGGAGCTTGAGATATTAGAAAGGGAGAGAATAGACCTTATAGTCTTAGCAAGATACATGCAGATCCTATCCCCCGATTTTGTGAACCGCTATCCCAACCGGATAATCAACATACATCACTCCTTCCTCCCCGCTTTCCCTGGAGCAAAGCCGTATCACAGAGCATACAGTAAAGGGGTAAAGATAATAGGTGCTACGAGCCACTACGTTACCGAAGACCTCGACGAGGGACCAATAATAGAGCAGGATGTAGTAAGGGTTAGCCACCGAGACTCCTTGGAAGACTTTATAAATAAGGGGAAGGACTTGGAGAAGGTGGTTCTTGCAAGGGCGGTAAAGTGGCACCTTGAAAGAAAGGTTCTCGTATACGATAACAGGACGGTTATCTTTGATTAGAATCTTGCTTTTTCTTTAGCCCCTGCATGAGCTCTAAAAACTCAAAGGGAAAGGGAAATACCACGGTTTTGGTGTTTTGGAGACCTATCGTATGGAGTGTTTCTAAGTATCTGAGCTGTATGGCTATAGGTTCGCTTGCGAGGATCTTTGCAGCTTCCAAAAGCTTTTGAGCAGCTTGGTATTCCGCCTCCGCGGAGATGATCTTTGCCCTTCTTTCCCTTTCCGCCTCCGCTTGTCTTGCTATAGCTTTCCTGAGGTCATCGGGAAGATCTATCTTTTTGAGCTCAACCGCCACCACCTTAACGCCCCAAGGGTCTGTTTGACGGTCTATGATCTCTTGAAGCTTAAGGTTTATCTTGTCTCTTTGGGAAAGAAGCTCGTCCAGCTCCGCTTCACCACACACACTCCTTAAGGTAGTTTGGGCTATTTGAGAAGTAGCGTAAAGGTAGTCTTCCACCTCAACTATCGCCTTTACAGGATCCACTACTCTAAAGTAAACGACCGCATCCACTTGAACGGAAACGTTATCCTTGGTGATTATGTCTTGTGTGGGAACATCGAGGGTAACCGTCCGCAGAGAAACCCTCACTATCCTATCTATCAGAGGAATTACGATAATTATCCCCGGCCCTTTAGAACCTATGACCCTTCCAAGCCTGAAAACAACAGCCCTTTCATACTCAGGAATGATCTTTAGCGCGGAAAGTAAAAAGATAACCGCCAATATTCCCAGAAATATTAAAGGAGAGACCATAGTCAAACCTCCCAGATAAGAAAGGGGGTTTTTGCCCGTCAAAAGGGCTATAAACACGGCCACGAATATCAAAAAAGGCAAAGCTTCAAAAAATCCCCTCATAGCCCACCTCATGTTCTGTATTCGGAGTTTATCTTAATGTATTCATAACCTATGTCAGAAGAGTAGTAAGTCCAAGAGCATTTGCCTTCTCCTAAATCTATAACTATCTCTATTTCCTCATTTTCCTCCATATATTTTTTGGCAAACTTCTCCGCTTTAGGATGGGGTTTGCCGTCGTAGAGAAGGTGGTTTCCTAAATAAACCTTTACGGAAAAAGGATCTATAGGAAACTCCGTGCTTCCTGCAGCAGCAAGAATTCTGCCCCAGTTAGGATCTCTTCCGTAAACTGCGGTTTTCACAAGCAGTGAGCTTGCGACCGCTTTTGCAATTTCACGGGCCTTCATTTCGAGAGTTGCCCTTTTTACGGTAACTTTAATCACGCGTGTCGCGCCTTCACCGTCCTTTACTATACTCTTTGCCAAGCTCTCTGATACTTTAAAAACCTCGTTAAAAACATCCTCTTCATCCGCAACAACATCACCTAAAGCTATCAGTCCAAAGCTGTCGTTGGTGCTCTCACACCCGTCTACCGTTATAGAGTTAAACGTTCTGTCCGCAACCTCCTTATGGATACTTCTTAATGTTTCGTAGTCTACGTCCGCATTGGTAAATACGAAAGCAAGCATAGTAGCCATTGAGGGTGCTATCATCCCCGCACCTTTAGCAAAGCCGAAAGTTTCCAAAGAACCCTTCCTTACAAAGTCGAACTTGGGAAAACTGTCCGTGGTGGCTATGGTTTCGGAAGCGGTTTTAAGGTCAAGCGGCTCTAATCTTTCAGTAGCCTTGTCTATAGCTTCTAAGACCTTTTCTATAGGCAGAGGTTTTCCTATCACGCCCGTTGAAAATACCAAAACCTCGTTTATGGGGATATCCAAGTTATCTGCAACGTGCTGGGCCATCATCTTCGCGTGTTTTATTCCCTCCTCCCCGGTTCCGCAGTTAGCGTTCCCGCTGTTAATAACAAGTGCACTTACCTTTGTAGTTCTTTTAGCGATAGCTTCCGAATATATTACAGACCCCGCTTTAAAGTAGTTGTCCGTAAACAGAAAGGAAGCAGTGCAGGGGTGAGGTAAAGCTATTACAAGAAGATCGGGCAGGCCACTTTCTTTTAGGCCCGCCCTACCTACGCCCATCTGTATATTCAAAATGGCTCACCTCAAATACCTAAAAGTCCTCCTCCTGGGACCTTGGGAGACACCTTAGGAATTATAAGGTAATTCCCGACTACGACTTCGGGATCAGAGTTCTCGTATACACAAACGAGGGCATCCATCTTAAACTTGGCATTTTCCATCTTCGCCTTTTTGAGGATCTCCTCAATTTTCTTATTACTTTCGTTACTGAGGTGTATTTCCAGAGGTATACCTAACTTCTCCTTACCCTTTTTACAGCTAAGGGTGGTCTGAGCTTTTGGTATGACTTCTAAAAGGAGCCCTTCTTTCCTTATCTCTATTTTGCTTCTTTCTTCTTGATCGCTCATGGCTAAGATCTTGCTTTGGGGATCCGTCAGATCGGAAGCCACAACATCAAGAGCTACTTTTAAAAGATCCTGGGCAGGCCCGGTTTTGCCCTCGGAAGGCAGAGAAATTTGGACCCTCTTAACTTCATCGGTCTTTTCCGACTTTTTGGGCTTTGATTCTTCTACGGGAACCGCTCCTTCGAGTTTTATAACTACAAACTCAACTCTCCTGTTGGTTAACCTGCCTATAGGATCCTCGTTACTTGCAATAAACCTCTCTTTCCCAAAGCCTACTATCTCTATCTTCTCTTCGGGAACACCTTCCTTTATGAGAAATTCCTTGACCGCTTTAGCTCTCTTTAAGGCGAGCCTTTCGTTATAGTCTTTAGGACCTATTATGTCGGTGAAACCTTCTATCCTTACCTTCAGGTAATCCGTCTCCTTCAAAGTTTTTGCTACTTCTTTGAGTATCGGTATGTATTCCTTTTTTATGTTGTATTTGTCGAAGTCAAAGTGAATGCGCGCGGTAATTTTGAGGAGTTCTTCTACAACTTTAGGTTGGGGCTTTTCTTCTACAGGTTCAGGTGGCTTCTCCTCAACAGCTTGAACGATCTCCTCCTTTTTCTCCTCCTGGGGTGTAGCCAAAGCTATCTTTTTAGGAACACCAGTGTAGCATTCGAGTTCCTCCTCCCTCGCGTGAAGGACCTTCCTTGAAGCGAGCTTTATGTTGGATATGACGTTCGTGTAGAACTTTATAACGAGAGCATCGTTAGGTTCCTTCTTTGAAAGTTCATATACTAACGCCTCGTAGAAAGCCTCAGCGGTTCCGAGCTCCCTCGGAGCACAGTTAAGTCCTTTTTCTTTCCTGACAGTCATAATGTCTTGGTAAATATCCACAAGGTTTAGTTCCTCCCCCGCAAAAGAAAAGTCTATGACCTTTATGGTTTCTTTGCTTACAAGTTCTGTATCCTCTACAAAGTATTCATCCGAGATTTCTTCTTCAACTTTCGTAGGGAGACCCGGCACCGGGGTAAGTTCTTGAGCGGATCCTATCGCAAGCGCTATATGACGCAGGGCTTTAACCGCAAAGACTTTAGATCCTATATCGTCCGCTTCGGAGGCTAAAATCGTGGATACGTCCCCGAGAGCTTTAGCTTTGTAGTATAGGTAAGGGGCTTTCAGAGGAGCACCCCTTTTAAAGGCCTTGTTCAGAGCGTCTCTAACTTCTTCTATGCCTTGGGAAACCAAAAAAGCGAAACTTAGACTGAAACTTAGAAGGATTAGCAGAGGTATGCTTCTTCTCATTCTCTTCCCTCCCGTGATGATATTTTAAAGTATCGGCAAGTCGAAGTAAGGGTTTTATAGATAGTTTCTTACAATAAGCTCACTGTGATTTTTCCTTCTATGAGAGATGCAGTTTATGGACCTATTTGCTCTAACCTTCTCTATTAAGTATCCTTTATACAAGCTTTTTACAAACTCTGTATCAGAGTTAGATAGCATAACGTAGCATCCTTTCTTGTCAAGTTCTGTAAAAACGTCTGCGAGTTCTTCTTGATCTCTCAAACTAAAGCCATTTTTCGCATATTCTGTGAAATTTGCAGTTTTGCTAACCGGTGCATAGGGCGGATCTAAATAAACAAAATCCCCCTCTTTAGCGGTTTTCAAGGTTTCTTTATAATCCCCGTAGAC
>WFYK01000143.1 GCA_015490105.1 Aquificaceae bacterium
CGTCTCCTCACCGATCTTGCGGATCTTCTCATCAAACTCCCTCTTTACCTCGTCCACCACCTCTTCTATACGGGCAGGGTGGATCCTCCCATCTTGGATCAGTCTTTCCAGAGCCTCTTTTGCTATCTCTCTCCTCATAGGATCGAAAGAAGAGATAGTGACTATGTCAGGTGTGTCATCTATTATCAAATCCACGCCGGTCAGAAGCTCAAAGGTCCTTATGTTTCTACCTTCCCTTCCGATAATCCTTCCCTTAAACTCGTTGTTGGGGAGTTCCACGGCGGTCGTAGTGTAGTTGATAGCTATTTGAGGGGCGAGTCTCTGGATCGCGGTGGTTATTATCCTTTTAGCTTCAAGTTCCGCCTTTTCTTTAGCCTCCTCTTCGATCTTCTTCATAAGCTTTACCGCTTCGAGTCTGGTCTCTTCTTCGACCTTTTTGAGAATTTCCTGACGTGCTTCTTCAAGGGTAAGAGAAGCTATCCTCTGAAGCTCCAAGAGTTCCTGCTCTTTGAGTTTCTGAACCTCTTCCTTCTCCTTTTGTAAATCTTCTTCGAGCTTGAGAATCTCTCTTCTTTTGATCTCTACGTCCCTCTCTAAATCCCTAACTTCCTTCTCCCTTCGATATAACTCCTCTTCCCTCTTTTCCAAAACCTCCCTTTTCTTCTCTATCTGCTTCTCCTTGGAGTGTATGCTTGCCTCAAGGTCTTTGAGTTCCCTCTTGCGTTCTTCTATTTCCTCCTTAGCTTCCTTCTTTATCCTCTGTGCTTCTTCCTTCGCTTCCCTTAGGATTTTCTCTACTTTAACGTCCGCCTCTTCGAGTATGGCTTTGGCTTTTTCTTTGGCTTCATCTATTATCTTTTGCGCCTTTTCCTTAGCTTCTTCGAGGATATTTTGAGCTTTTCTCTCTACCTCCTCCAAGTCCACGGAAGGTTGAACTTGAGGTTGAACCTGATATTGAGACTGATTTTTCCTAAGCAATATAAGACCGAAACCTACAGCTACCAAAATAGCCATACCTATTCCGATCGCTATCAGTTCCATGACTCCATACCTCCTACGATTTCTTTGTCCGTGACGATAAGGTCCACCGGGACGTCCCACCGCTGGGCGGGGATCTCGGAGAGGATCTGGAAAGAGTAAGCGACCCCTACCTTTAAAGCTCGAAGATCCTTTAAGAACCTATCGTAAAAACCCTTGCCGAAGCCGAGGCGAAAGCCTTTCCTGTCGAAGGCAACACCCGGAACCAAAACCGCATCGATCACTTCAGGGTTTACCGGTTCTCCCTCAGGTTCGGGAATTCCAAAGGATCCTCTTCTAAGATTTTCGAAAGAAGTTACCCTTACCGGAACGATCTCGCTTCCCTCAACACGCGGGAGGAATAGATCTTTGCCTTCCGCTATCCACCTTCTGTATAGGGGTCTCAGATCCGGTTCTCCCTTGATGGGGTAAAAGACCATAAGAGACTTAGCACTTTGAAGAGGTGGAAGATCTCCGAGATTTCGGGCTATTTGAGAGTCGAGATCAGACTTGAGGGACGGATTTAAGGATATTCTTCTGTTTATCAGTTCCTTTCTCAGAGATGCTTTTACCTTGCTCACCTATCTTCCACCTCCTGACCAGCAGGAGGGGAAGGCAAGAGGTATCAGGTCCCGCCCTGCCGTAGCCTCCGGAGATATCGGTGGGCCTCTTCCCTTTAAGGTGGGTACCCTCTCGGAGAGCCCCCACGGGACTCCTCCGAAGCCGGGTTCCCTTCAAGCCCACTTGTAGGCCCCGAAGATATACTCCGGGCCACGAACAGGGCAGGAGCCCTTTATCTGAGCTCCGCGCCCAAGGAGTCCCTCAAGTGCTTCACCAAAGCTTCAACTACCTCGTTTACCTCTTCACCGGAGAGGCTCCTTTCCGCGCTTCTAAAAACAAGTCTTACACCAACACTCTTCTTGCCTTCCCCTATCTTTTCGCTAACGTAAAGGTCGAACACGCTTACCCTTTCCAGCATCTCTCCGACCTGAGATTTGATCTCATTTAATAATTTACTCACCGACAGGCTTTTGTCTACAAGTAAAGCTAAGTCTCTGGAAACAGGGGGAAATCTTGAAATAGTATTGTAGATCGGAACGTCAGCTGTCTTCTGCGGGAGGGAAAATTCACCTACGTAAACCTTACCTCTCAGCTCGAGCCTCTCTTGTATCTTCGGATTCAACCTTCCAAAGTAGCCAAGAAGTCTTCCGTCTACTACAAGTGCCCCGCAAGAAAAAGGATGGAGCCAATCTAAGCTGTTCTGAGGTCTCTCGAGGATCACCTCCCTTCCGAAAGCTTGTCCCAGTGCGTTTACAAGATCTAAGAAAGCAAAGCCGTTCCACTCCTCCCGCGGAAATTCCCTCCTGAGACCCTTCACGAGGAGAGCTACCCTCTTAGGTTCTCCTTCCTTCTCAAAGACCGCCCCCACTTCAAAGAGGGCTTGATCGTAGTTGTGATCCCTATCGTTTAAAGAAGCGGTTCTCAAAAGTCCCGGAAGGAGAGATCTCCTGAGAAATCTGTCTTCCTTAACGAGTGGGTTCACTATCTCAACCTCGGGCGAGGGAAGGCCTAAAAGATCGTATAGATCCTTACTTTCAAAGGATAGATTTATAACCTCCGTAAGGCCCTTGTTCTTCAGGAGATCTCTTACCTCTTCTTCCAGAGGTGCAAACATCTTCGCCTTAGAAAGGACATAAGTTTCCTCCGCGGGGTAATTTTCATAGCCCTTTATCCTCATAATCTCCTCTATCACATCCACATCCCTATCCATATCGAAGCTCCTGTGGGAAGGAACTAAAACCTCAAGGCCACATCGTTTAAGAGTGTGTGGGATCTCAAGGGAATTTAGTATCCTTGATACCTCTTCTTTGTCGTAACTCTCTCCCGCATAGCGTATGAACTTGCCCAAAGGCAGGAAGATCTTCTTTGGGGAATAGGGCTGAGGATAGTTATCTTTGATAGCGGTTATTTTACCTCCGCACAGCGACAGGATAAGATCTACAGCCACTTCCTGAGCCAAAGACACACCTTCTATGTCCACGTTTCTTTCGAACCTGTAACTGCTCTCCGTAGACAAGCCGAGGGCTTTAGAAGACCTCCTTATGCGCGAAGGATTAAAGTAAGCTGACTCCAACAGGATAGACCTTGTTTCTTGGGAAACTCCGCTGTTTTCTGAACCCATCACCCCAGCTACCGCTACAACCTTTTCGTGGTCCGCTATGACAAGGTTCTCCTCTTTTAGTTTTCTCTTTACCCCGTCGAGGGTAACAACTTCCTCTCCGTTTTGTGCGGACCTTACGATTATTCCTCCTTCTAATTTACCGAGATCGAAGGCATGAAGTGGTTGCCCTTCTTGAATCATAACGTAGTTGGTTATATCCACTACGTTGTTTATCGGTCTTTGACCTGATTGCCAAAGTCTCTTTTTAATCCATAGGGGCGAATCTTCTACTTTGATCCCTTCTATGATCACCCCCCTATACCTTCCGCAGTCAGGATCACGTATCTCCACATCAAGAGATCCGAAGTCCTCCTTAGGAACGGGTCTTTCTCTTAGTTTCTCCCTGCCAAATATAGCGCTTACCTCCCGAGCAAGGCCCCTTACGCTGAGGAGATCCCCCCTGTTGGGTGTTATATCGAGCTCTAAGATCTCTTCTCCTATCCCCAAGACCTCTTCAACGGGTGTTCCTTCAGGAATATCGTCCGTGAAGCGGATAACCTCTTGAGAGCTCTCTTCTATTCCCAGATCTTCCGCGGAGAGTAAAACACCTTCGGAAACCAAGTGTCCAAAACTTTTTGGTTTTATTTCCCTTTCACCTATCCTCGCCCCCGCAGGTGCCACTATTACCCTTATACCTTCGGAAACCTTAGGATCCGCAGTGACAATATTCAGAGGCTTTTCCCTACCTACTGAGACCTCGATCTGGTATAAACCTTCTTTAAAAGGTTTTCTGGAAAGAACCTTCCCTACCACTACACCTTCTACTGGGATTCCGAAGATAAAAACCTGAGCTTCAACACTCTTGAGTGAAAGCTCTTCCGCTATCTCCCGAGCACTTAGCCCTTTTATGTCTACGAACTCCGCAAGCCAAGACAGGGGAACACGCATAGTTATTAAGTCTACTGAAAGAGAGCAAGGTTGTCCCTGTGAATAACCTCTTCTTTGGTTGTGTTGAGAAGCTCTTTGACCTGCCTTCCTTTTAAACCTTTTATCTTTATAATCTCCTCGGAAGAGAAGTTTACCTTGCCCTTGGCAACGTAGCGTTTATCGGGTCCAAAGACGCTGACCACATCCCCTCTTTTGAAGTTTCCGTGAACGTCCAAAACACCCGCGGGAAGGAGGCTTTTCCCTTCCTTTAAGGCTTTTACCGCCCCCTCGTCGATTATGAGAGCACCCTTGGGTTCCTCTACCATAGCTATGGTGCTTATCTTTCTCCTTACCTTCTTTCTCGAAGGTCTAAAGACGGTTCCCTTAGTTTCCAAATTCTTGACCTTTCTAAGTTCGTCATCTTTACCCGTTATGACCACTGGGATGCCTATCGAAAGAGCTAACCGCGTGGCTTCGATCTTGCTCTTCATTCCCCCACTTCCGAACTCACTCCCTTCGTCCCTGACGAGTTCCATAGCCTTTTGCGTATCGGTTATCTCCTTGACTATATTCCCCCTTTCGTCCCTGAGTCCCCCTGCGGAAGAGAGGATCACAAGTAGATCCGCCCCGATCATGTAGCTGACGTAAACGGAGAGGAAGTCGTTGTCCCCGAAGATAAGCTCACTCACCGCTACCGCATCGTTCTCGTTTATTATGGGAACAACTCCCATGGAAAGGAGTTCCTCAAGGGTTCCCTTAGCGTTCATGAAACGCTCCTCGTTGCCTTTTTTAAAAACGTCGCTTGTGAGGAGCACTTGAGCCACCGTCATCCGATAGTTGGAAAAGACCGTATCGTATAGATGCATGAGGTAAGCCTGACCCACACCAGAAAGGGCCTGTCTCTTCTTAAGATCTTGGGGTTTTTTCTCAAGACCGAGTTTCTTCACGCCACAAAGGACCGCTCCAGAGGAGACGATAAGAACCTGATCCCCCTCGGAGGAGAGTTCTTTAATCTGGGAAGCAAGGTTGGCTATAAAACCAAGGTCTATGTCCCCTTTTTCGGTAGTAAGCAGGTTTGATCCTATCTTTATTACTATCCTCATGATAGATTTTTGAAGATCTCCAGAAAGAAGAGTCTCATACGCCTCAGTTCTTCGAAGGATATGCTTTCCCTGTCAGTGTGGCTGTCCTCCAAGGATCCCTCTCCAAAAACCACGCACTCTAACCCCGCTTTGTGATAGTTACTTGCATCCGTCCACGAAGGCATAACACCCTCCCGAGCTTGTTTCCCCGTAGCTCTCTCGTATGTTTTCATTAAGAAATCCGCAAAACCCTTCCTCTTGAATAGGATATAGTCCTCCCCGTCCTCAAGCTTCAAATCTACTTTTACATCCTGTTCCTTTTGAACCTCCAACGTGACCCTTTTCCACAGGTTTTCCCAAACTTCTCCTTCGAAAACCTTGATCTCACACAGAGCTTCACACACGGAAGGAACCGCATAAAAACCCGTCCCCGCACGGATTTTCAAAAGATTTACCTTCCTTTTCAAGACCTTCTCTATCCTTTCGAGGATCTTATACATAGAAAGGGCTGGGTTTTTTACCTTTAAGAACTCCGCCCCGTGAACACTCTTGCTGTAAACCTTGATAGAGAATTCGAGAGCCCCCTCCTGGGCGGTGCAAAATTTCCCGTATGTTGGCTCGAGAACGAGAACCTTGTTTATACCCTTCAAGAGATCTATCATCCTTTCGGATCCGAGGGCGCTGTTGGTCTCTTCATCAACTACAAAGGCCAAGGACACAGGTGGCTTTTCTTTAAATTCCTCTAAAGCACTCAACAAACTCGAAAGAGCACCCTTTACGTCCGCACTTCCTCTTCCGAAAATCCTTCCCTCTTTAATCTTGGGTTTGTAAGGTTCCCTCATTCCGAGAGGAGGGACCGTATCTACGTGGCACGATATGAGCACATCCGAACCCGAATCCACGAAAAGGTTGAACCTATCTTTCTCTACTTCCTGCCTACGAACCTTCAAGTTTAGGCCTTTTAGAAAATTTTCTATATACTCTTGAATTTTCCTCTCCTTTCCCGAAGGGCTCGGTATTGAGATCAAATCCGCCAGAATTTGAATGTTCCTATCGTCTTGCATGGCGGTAGAGCTTTATTGTAAACTAAAGGGTCTCGGAGGAAGCAAAGATGAATACCCTACTGCAGAAAGTTCACCAAAGGTTTATGCCCAAGAAAGACTATCCGAACTTCAAAGTGGGAGACACCGTAAGGGTTCACTATCGTATAAGGGAAGGAGATAGGGAGAGGATCCAAGCTTTTGAAGGTGTAGTTATAAGGATCCGGGGTGCGGGCGCGGATAAAACCTTCACGGTCAGAAAGGAATCCTACGGAGTGGGGATAGAGAGAATATTTCCCTACTACAGCCCAAACATAGAGAAGATAGAGGTTGTTAAGATAGGAAAGGTAAGGAGAGCCAAACTCTACTTCCTAAGAGAACTTAAAGGTAAAGAAGCTCAGAGGAAGATCAAAGAGATCAAGAAGTGGGAATTCGAAGCTATGCAGAGGAGAAAGGAAGAAGCAAGAAAGCAAAGAGAGGCCCAAAAAGAAGAAACTACATCCGAATCTAATGACGGAGCATGAAGAGAGGTTCTGGAAAGAGGGTCTATTAGTTGCAGGTGTTGACGAAGCGGGAAGGGGACCCTTAGCAGGTCCCGTCGTCGCCTGCGCGGTTATCCTTAGGCCTTTTACAAAACCTTTCTTAGACAGAGATTCAAAGAAACTTACCCCTAAGCAGAGGGAAGATCTCGTTGATCTGATAAAACAGAACTCTTTGGCTATAGGAACAGCGGTAGTAGACAGCGCCCTCATAGACAGGGTTAACATACTTCAGGCTACGAAGATCGCTATGCGAAGAGCTCTCGAGGATCTGAAACATCCTTTCGATGTGGTTATAACCGATTATGTAAAACTCGAAGGAATAAACTGTCTTCCTTTGGTTAAGGGAGATGAAAGAAGCTTAAGTTGTGCCTGTGCCAGTATTATCGCAAAGGTTCTAAGAGATAAGATAATGGAACACTTTGATAAATTCTTCCCGGGATACGAATTTTCAAAACACAAAGGCTACCCCACAAGAAAACACAGGGTAGCCATCGCTAAAAACGGTCCTTCCGAGATCCATAGGAAGAGCTTTTCACTTCTACGAGAGCAAAGCCTTTTCCGAACTCATCAGCGCTGAGCAAAAGTTCGCCTTCTAACTCTTTAGCCCCCTTGCGTCTGGTTACAACTAAGGAACCTTCAGGAATATCTTTGGGATCTTCAACACGAGGTATACATCTCCTGGTGTAAAAGACTATAGCTGAGAGATCTGTTTTGTAGAAAACTACTTGCTTTTGGGGATTCTTCTTTAAGATCTCGACAGCTTTAGGTGTGAAGCGTTCAGATTCTATCTTATGAGCTACGAAGAACAGGGTGACTATAAAGCAAGCACTTAAAACCACAGTGCCTTTGATATACCTCTTACTTACGGTGTTTCCTAATATGATCGCGAGAGGAGGGTAAGCAAAGAGCATGTAGTGATGTAGCTTGTTTTTGGCTATGCTGTAAAAGAGGAATACGAACACAAACCACCAAAGTAAAGGGTTTAATTTTACGTTCCAGTTCCTTCTAAGGGAGGGGATCTTCGGTAGGTAAAAGGCGAGATTGGCAAGAACTATGGGAACGTAATACCAAAAAGGGTAAGGGTGAATACTTTTTTGCCCCGTAAACCTCATTATGTTTTCGTAAAAGAAGAACTTATAAAAGTAAGCGTAGCCGAATTTCCATATCATGAGTGCATACCAAGAGCTTCCTATTAAGAAGAAGAGGGTTAAACCTCGAAGGTTTAGAAAAAGGAGATCCCTTCTCCAAAGAACGTAAACACCTATAGGCAATATCACGCCTACTGGCCCTTTTGTTAGGAAAGCCAAGGCAAGGGCTATCCACCCGATCGTATACCTTCCTTTCAAAAAAAGAAATAAACCGAGGACCATAAAGAAAGTCAGTAACATTTCAGGAGTAGCCCCGCGGGCTTCTACCCAGTTGTGGGGAAAGGTCAAAAAGATGAGGCTTGATTTAAGGGCGGTTTCTCTTCCGAACAGATCATAAGCGATGAGGTAGATCAATATGGATATTCCTAAAGCGGAAAGTCCTGAGACAAGCCTCCCCGAAAACTCGTTAACTCCGAACACGAGGAAAGATACGTCGGTCATCCAGTAGAACATAGGAGGTTTTTCAAATCTGTGCTGGCAGTTGTATTGAGGAACTATAAAGTCTTTAGTTTCAAGCATCCTAAGAGACGCGTCTAAGTTCTTCCCTTCGTCGGGAGACGTTATAGACAGAACCCAGTTACCAAAGACAAAGAAAATTAACGACAGCAGTGTTATAAGTAGAACATCTCTTTTCACTTTCCATTTTAGTTTATCCGTTGTGATGATCTAAAACAACGTTGCCCGCGGTAAAGGGTAGTATTAATTTTTAGAAACACCCCTTGCAGGAGGTAGACTATGCTTAGAGCGGAGTGGGTTGAAAAAAGGAAGAAGTTTAAGAATAAAACTCAGATGCACCTCGCCCGTCAGGGCATAATCACCGAAGAGATGGAATACGTAGCCAAGAGGGAAGGGCTTCACCCCGAGTTCGTCCGCCAAGAGGTGGCTATGGGGAGGATGATAATCCCCGCCAACATCAACCACCTGCACTTGGAACCCATGTGCATAGGGATGAACTCAAGGGTAAAGGTAAACGCCAACATCGGAAACTCCGGCTTGGCTTCAGATATACCCACCGAGGTAGAAAAAGCTAAGGTAGCCATAAAGTTCGGTGCGGACACAATAATGGACCTTTCCACGGGTGAAGCCATACCCGAGACCCGCCAAGCGATCATAGAGGTGAGTACCGTTCCCGTAGGAACCGTTCCCATATACGAGGCTTGGAAGATAGCCAAAGGAGACGTCAAACAGCTCACCGTGGACCTTATTTTAGACGTTATAG
>WFYK01000144.1 GCA_015490105.1 Aquificaceae bacterium
AGACAAGGATTGGGGTAAACGCTTGAGACTTGGAGCTCAGCTCAACATTTGGAGTGGAAAGTGGAGTGACCTTATAGTAAGGGCGGGATCCTATCAAGGTTATTGGACCGCGGGTGTAGAACTCAGGTTTGCTCTAATAAGAATTGTAGCAACCAGCTACGCGGAAGAAGTAGGAGCTTATTCAGGTCAGGATGAAAACAGAAGGTATATGCTCTCCGCCTACATAACTTGGTAAATTGCTTTTTTCAACTTAGAAATTTCCTCCCTGCTCATCTCCCTCCACTTTCCCGGGGGGAGTTTGCCGAGTTTTATTGGGCCGATGGCGGTTCGCTTGAGCTTGATAACTTTGTGTCCGAACTTGGCCAAGAAGCGCTTTACTATGTGTTTCCTCCCCTCGTGGAAGGTGATCTCCAAAAGGGTGTTCTCTCCCTCGTAGCGGACTATCCTCACCGAGTCGGGTTTTGCAAAGCCGTCCTCGAGATCGGTTCCCTTTTGCATCTCTTTTAGGGTTTTTTGAGAGACCTTGCCCCGAACTAAGGCCAAGTATACCTTAGGGAGTTTGTATCTCGGGTGCAATATTTTGTTGGCAAGATCCCCGTCGTTGGTCAGGATCAGAAGGCCTTCCGTGTTGTAGTCGAGCCTACCTACGGGGAAGACCCTTTCGGGTATGTCCTTTATGAGTTCTTCTATAGTCTTTCTTCCGCGTGGATCTTTTCCGAGCTGGGTCAGATACCCCGCGGGCTTGTTGAGGATTATGTATCTTTTTTTAGGAAGGGAAACGGGTTTCCCGTCTACCTCCACCTGATCCACCTGCGGGTCTACGCGAACGCCGAAGTTCCTGACCACCTCCCCGTTTACCTTTACCCTTCCCTCTTTTATGAGAAGATCCGCCTTCCGCCGAGAAGCTACCCCGCACATGGAAAGAAACTTATTCAAGCGCACCTTCATTTTTTAAGAACTTGCTTTGCCCAAGCGAGTATGTCTTGAATCTCTTTGGGAGGTGTGAAAAGATAGCCTTGAGCGAAGTCTATTTTAAGGTCTCTTATGAGATCGAGCTGAGAGGGGGTCTCTACGAACTCCGCCACCGAGTATGTGTTTAAGGTTTTGCTGAGGGAAGATATTATGTCCACGACCTTCTTTAGGATCTCGGACCTCTCGATGTCTTTTATAAGCGACCCGTCTATCTTGACCGCTTTGAGGATCCCCCTGTCCGCCATCTGAGCCACCGTCTTGAGGTTTGAGTATCCCGATCCGAAGTCGTCCACCGCAAAGAAGACACCGTTTTCCGAATGAATTGAGGTGACCACGTCTGTATTTTCCAAAATGGCTTGTTCGGTAAGTTCAAAGACTATGTTGAGCCCCCCAGCTTCTTTTACCGTCTTTACCATCTTCTCCACAAAGCGGTCCGAAAGAAGGGACTTGGGACTTACGTTCACGAAAACCGTGTCGGTTACTTTAAGGATTTCTTCTTTCAACGAAAGAACCTTATCGAGAACCGCTTCGTCGAGTTTCTCTATGAGATCGAGTTCATATATGAGATCTATAAAGACGCCCGCGGGAACCAATTTTTCCTCGTCCACTATCCTGACCAAGCTCTCAAGGGCAAAAACCTCCCCCGGATCTTTCGTATGGACTATTGGGTGAAACACGAGATCTATTTCCTTGTTTTCTATCTTCTGCTTTACCTTTTCTATGTTCCTATACTTTTCGTGAAGGAAGGCAATTATCTGATTTCGCCTCTCAAGGCCGAAGGAAAAATTGGTCTTTTCGTGCTTTTGCTTTGCTTCTTCCTTCAGGTAAAAGAGGATGTTCCTCAGATCCACTTCAATAAGCTCTAAAAAGGGCTCTAACTCAACGGTAACGAGGGTAACGTTGACCGGGATCGTTTTTCCGTTAAACCTGTATTCGAAGGAAAGATCCCGGGAGAGCCTTTCTATAACCCTTTTCAGATCTTCTTGTGTGTATCCCACGTTTAGCATAAAAAAGTTAGCGGTAACGCCTCTCACTATCAGGGTTCTCTCAGAGTCCTCCTTGAAAACATCCCTCAGGCGCTTTTCTACCTCCGAAAGGATCGTGTCCCCCACCTTTTCTCCAAAGGTTTTGTTTATAGATCCAAGATTCGCGATGTCTATTAAAGATACATACTTAACCCCTTCGTCCATGGAAATGCCGTGGGTAAGTCTGAAAAAGTTACTCTCTTGATCGGAAAAGGCAAGGAAGTAAAGCTCGGATATAGTCTTGAGAAGTTTCGTGACGAGCTCTACGAGATCCTTGAAAACCCTGTAGGCTTGGAAGAACCTCCCCTTCGTGTAGAAGGCGTAAAGCGTGTTAGCGGTGTCGTGAATCACCGCATGAAGGTTATGTATGTAGTTGCACATGTTGGCATCCAAACACACGAACAGGGCTTCCGGGTAATGAAGGGCTTCGGAAAAGGGACACTCCTTTGCGGACACGAGGGGAAAGTCCGAGAAATCCTCCTTTTTTATGCATTCGATAATCTTTTCCAGCCAATCCGCATGGGTTTTGTATAAGACCTTCTCGGAAAATGGAGAATTTTTCACCTCCGCGAGTTTTTCCACGTCCTTTTTGAGATATATCCTCGCCACTTGATCGAGGAGATTTTCCAAGTAACGCCTCATTTTAATAACGAACTCTTGGGAGTATCCCTCGGTTATGAGTTTTTCGATGAGTTTTCCTTTTATCCTTTCCAAGTTCCAAGCGATCACGGTGTAGGGAACGTCTATGTTTGAGTAGGTCTCTTCGAAGCGTTTTGAAAAGTCTTTAGCACTACTTTCCCAGTCTTCGAGGTAATCCATTAGCAGATCCCTTTGAGAGTCCATAAGATCTACGATCTTCTCGCTTGATCCGACGATCTGTCTTATAAGGTGATCCCCCTCGAGTTCTTTCTTTATCTCTTCGAAGATTCCCTCCAAATACTTGTGCACGCTTCTTATGTCCTCCACGGTTTAATTATAATTTCTTCCGAAGGGTTTAAACATTTATTGCGTTTTTGCAAAAGTGCTTTCCTTTGTATTTCAATCTTTGGAGATATTGCAAAAGCAAAGCCTTGGGGGATAATAACTTGACAAAATAAGTCTTATATCCGTATAATTTCATGTGAAAATTTAAAGAGGAGGGTATGCTATGAAGAAAGCCTATCTGGCAGCGGCAGCCATACTGGGGGCTTCTTTGTTTGCAGGTGAGGCTCACGCGGTAAAGATCAAGCTCGACAAGGGCAAGTCCTTTAAGATGGGCTTCAGGGCAAAGGTGTTTGCTACTTACAAAGGAAAAAGGAACAATGACGACAAAGCGGATTTGATTCTCTCTGTTCCCAACGCCAGGATATACGCAAAGGGTAAGATTTCTAAGATTTTCAAGTGGGGATTCCAGGCTGATCTCGGTTTCAACAGCAAGTGGTATGACGAAAAAAAATACCCCGGTGGTAGTCCTGAGGTAATAGACGCTTTCGTAATGCTCGATTTTGCTAAGGAGTTTAAGATAGCTGCCGGTTCCATAAAGCTTCCCTTCGAGCTCCACTCGGGTATACAGTCAGGATGGTCATTCCTCATACCTTCCGGGCCCGCATACGGTCTTGGTAAAGCTAATCCCTTCAAGAACCCCGCCGAAAAGACAGCTCCCAGATCCGGATCCCGTTCGCCTCTCGTAGCGGCGTGGGGTAAGGTGGCGGGTGGACTTATCAAGTATTACGTTGGTATAACC
>WFYK01000145.1 GCA_015490105.1 Aquificaceae bacterium
CACATTCTCGGAAGCCTTCTGATAGAGATCTATAACAAGGCTTTCATACCTGTCCATCTTTCCGACCTCCACAGGGGAAATGGCGACTCAAATAATTTACACCTTTCACCGAAAAATCAACCTTGTTAGGAGGGCACCTTGCTCGCCTGCACCTCTTGAACTATCTTATCCCTATGAACCTTGCGTGGGACAGAGTCAAAAGTGATACGGAGATCATAATAAGGTGAAATGCTCTTTGAAGACCCAAGAAAGGTGTAAAAAAGCATGGGAAAGAAAAACTCCGCAAAATCTTCCTTAAATACATACACAGGTTTGACAAGGTAAACAGATCCTTCTGGTCCCTTATTCTTGAAGTAAACGATGAGGAGCTTACCAAAGCCTCTGCTTCAAACTTTAGAGAAGCTTTCAAGATCTGGAATTACTGAAGATTTCTACCTTGCAGGTGGGACGGCAATCGCCCTAAAATACGGTCACAGGGTATCAACAGACTTAGACTTTTTTACTTTCCCGAAAAAGGAAATCCAAACAGATTATATACTCCGCTTTGCAGGAGAGGTGGAAATAATAATATCCCGAGAAGACACCCTAATTTTCTCTACAAAACCTGAGCGGATAAAGGTTTTCTTTTTCAGATATGATGCTCCGCTCGTTGGGAAAACAGAAGTTTATAAAGGCGTTATCACTCTCGCCTCAGATATAGACATAGCCTGCATGAAAGCCGTAGCTATAGCCCAAAGGGGATCTAAAAAAGATTTCTTTGATCTTTGGTTTTTGATGAAAAAACACAGATGGAAACTTTCAGATTTGGAAAAGGCTATTGCAGTTAAGTATCCCTCGTGGAACTTCGGAATATTCCTACGTTCCCTTACCTACTTCAGCGATGCTGAGAAAGAAATATATGAAGATGTAGAACCTGTGTGGGAAGAAGTAAAGAAGTTTTTCCGTTCAATGGTAATAGAGAACGTAAATTCCCACTTTTAAATTCCCTGAATTCGTATCGGTGAACTTAGTGGGGGTGCTTTTTTATAAATTCCTCCCATGTGTCGGAGAACCTATGAAAAAGCCAGCGGGCGACAGCCTCCCGCTCCTCGTCTGTGAGGGTTCTACCCACGGGAGGCATGACGCCGAAAAGCTTAAGGGCTCTTGGCAGGCACACGCTTTTTTCCTTTGAAGGATTCGCTATGTAATCCTTTACAAACTTTATAAACTCTTCCTCCGTAGGGTAAAACTTTTTCACCCTTGCGGAAACCTCAGACATAGGGGGAGCCTTTATAGGGGGTTTTCCCCCTTTCATGACCGTTTCCCTGACCTTAGCCAGTTCCTCCGGTGTCATCGTCTCCCTGTGGCAGGTGGAACAAGATCTTTTAAAAATTTTATAGCCCTCTTCAAAGGAATTCCCAGAGAAAGCCAAACTCAAAGCCAATAAGATAACCGCTGTGTAAGTAATCATTCGCATACCAAAATGATAAAGTTTTTCCTTGTTTCTGTCAAGATCCTTTACACTTCCCCACTTCTGACCGACACACGAACAAAGATCATCGTCTTTTTACACATCATATAACATATAACTTGACATATAAAGATCCCAAACCTATAATCCGTAATGGAGGGGTGAAAAATGGAAGGGTTAAACATAAGTGAGGATTTCATTAGGGAGCTTACGGAGAGCGTCAGGTTTCTCTTCAGGCTGTTTGAAGATGATCCGGATTTTGAGGACATAGACCTTGATGATGTCAAAGCCTTCACCCACAGGATAGGGGATTTTATAGTTAGCGCCCTTGCTTCTTCCCAAGACGCCAGTAAGGAGGAAGGCAGAAGGTCGCCTTCCCGCAGGAGAAAGAACACGGACGTTGAAAATCTTTTGTCTAACTTTAAGGAGGACTTCCTAAAGGGTGTAATAGTAGGGCAGGAGAAGGCTATTTCCGAAATAGCAAAAGCCTTGCGCATAGGAGTCAAAAAGCTTACCTACTCAAAGAAGAAGCACATCGTTACCAAGATGATATTTGCGGGACCGACCGGTGTCGGTAAGACGGAGACGGCTAAGGTATTGGGTTACATCCTTAAACCTTTGGGTTACGAATTTATAAGGGTGGATTTGAATCTCTATAGGTCTCCCGAATCTGTTTGGACGTTGATAGGTTCTCCGAGGGGTTTTGTAGGTTCCGATGCGGGAGGGGTTCTTACAAAGAAGATAAAGAAGAGCCCCCGTGCGGTTATCCTTTTTGACGAACTTGAAAAGGCGGACCCCCTCCTGCACATCGCCTTTATGACCCTACTTGACGAAGGCTACATAGAAGAGCAGTCCACGGGCAGAAGGTATTATCTGGATCGGGGGATAATCATATTTACCACCAATTACCTTTCCGATGAATTTGCCCGTATGGCTGAGGAAGAGGATCCTGAAACAGAACTGAAAACCCGACACATACTTGAAACCTACTTCAACTTCCCCGAGCTGGTTGCAAGGATAGACAGGGTGGTTCTCTTTAAAAACTTGGAAGAGAGGGATCTAACGGAAATCGCAAGGAGGGTTTTGAGCAGATACGGAAAAGAGGCATACGCCTACGTTCTCACAAGGAAACATCTCGGGTTAGCCCGCAGATACGGGGTCAGGGCGTTCATAAGGAAGTTAGAAGAGGAAGCCCTTGAGGATTTGGATAAGGAGTTGGAAGCTTCATCCAAGCTCCTTCGCAGAGTAGGAAGCTTGCGCCCCAACAGATAGCTTAATAGTTTAAAAGAAAGTTATACAACCATAAGGAAACGTTTTAAAATATTTCCCGTAAAAACTTCAAAGGGGGCGCAGTGGTGGCTGGAAAGGTCATCTACGAATCTCAGGATCACAAGGTTTTTCTCTTTGAGGAGCTAACGCCAGCAAGTGCCG
>WFYK01000146.1 GCA_015490105.1 Aquificaceae bacterium
GTCTGGTTCGGAGAAGCGCTCCCGCCGGAAGTTCTAAACAAGGCAATAGAGGTTTCTTCTCAAGCGGATGTATTTTTGGTGGTAGGCACGTCCGCGGTGGTTTATCCTGCTGCGGAGCTTCCCCTGATCGCCAAAAGAAACGGAGCGAAGCTAATAGAGGTAAACCCAGATGATACACCTCTTAGCCCTTACGCGGATGTGGTTATAAGGGAAAAAGCAACCGTAGGTGTCCCTAAGGCTTTCGATCTTATCAGGGGAAAATCATAAAAGGTTTTAGCTGGGAATCTACCTTACCTTTAAGGAGGGGGATCGCTTGAGGGCGGACTTCTTCTCCAGACTTTTGGAGTTCAGAGACGCTTACACAAAGGGTCGCACCGAGAGGGGCGTCTCTTACGCCCTTGCTATAGGAAGGGAAATAGGCCTGACCCAAGAGGAACTCGATCACCTTCAAACGGGCGGACTTATCCACGATGTAGGTAAGGTTGCTATACCTGACATCATACTTTTGAAGCCCGCAAAGCTCACCGCGGAGGAATACGAGGTTATGAAGCTACACGTTCAATACGGCTACGAACTTGTAAAAGATCTTGGGTTTCCAAAAGAAGCCTTAGACGTCCTTCTATACCATCAGGAAAAGTTTGACGGATCGGGATACCCTTTCGGTAAAAAGGGTCAAGATATCCCTCTTCTCGCGAGGATATACACGATCGCAGACTCCTTTGAGGCCATGACTTCACGCAGGATTTACAAAAAGAGCAAACCTTGGAAAATGGCTTTGGCGGAGCTCGAGGAACTTGCAGGTTCCCACTTTGATCCAGACATAGTTCCCTACGCGGTTAAGGTTTTTGAAAAGATAAAACCTAAGGAACATATCCTGCCCGAAGTGGACACAGAACTTGAAAAGATAAGGTGGAGTTTTTACTACGTTGACTTTTCAGGAGCCATTAAGGGGGATCTTTTCCTTCCTACACTCAACGCTTTTATAGAAAAGGGAGACCCTTTTTGCCTTACCTTCTTTGACGTTGAGAATCTATTCGAAATAAATCAGAAGTTCGGGTGGGACAAAGGGAACGAAGTCCTGAAGACTCTGGTTAACTCCATAAACCTCCAATGCTGTGCCATGCACGACATAAGGGATCTTGTTATAAAACTCATGAGACAGGATGTGATAGACATAACCAGTCCCGTTATATTCCGCATAGGAGGAGATGAGTTTGCGGTCATAGCCCCGTATATCCCGCCTCCTGAAAAGGTGGAGGGAGTTATAAAAGCTATGAGAGAAAAAGGAGTAAGTATAAAAGCTCTACCTATGAGGTTCCCGGAAAGTTTCAAAAGTTCTCAGGAGGTTTTAAACGTTCTCGTGTCTTTCACCAAGGGTGTTTCTATACACTTAGAGTAAATGAAAAAGCTTTGGTTCTTTACGGGAAAAGGCGGTGTGGGTAAAAGCACCCTGGCCTGTGCTTTCGCTTTAGAACTTTGTGAGGTTTTCCCAAAGGTAGTATTAGTTTCCGTCGATCCCGCTCACTCTACTTCGGATCTGCTTGCGGATGTAGGGCCTAAAAACTTAGAACTATTTGAGATATCCCCGGAAAAGGAAAGGGAGTTTTTCGTAGAAGAAGCTATCGAAACGATCAGACCATTTCTGAAACCTGATGTTCTAAAAAGAGGGGAAAAGATCTTAAAAGATCTCAGCCTCTCCCCGGGAGCTGAGGAGATCCTTTTTATAGACAGCCTTTCCAAAATAGTTGCCTCCTACGAGGTGGTGGTAGTAGACGGTGCTCCTTCGGGTCATACGGTCCAGCTCCTCAGGAGATCGATAAACACAGGCCTTTGGATCTCTTCCTTGATCGAAGCCGGAAAGGATCTCGCGCGCGATTGGGATCCCAAAAAGAAGGAAGCTTACGAAAGGGCTATGGAAAAGGTGCGACAGAGGGAAATTAGGCTAAGGACATTAGAAAAGACTTTGCGATCAAAAGAGGCTGTGTTTTTACCGGTTATGATCCCCGAAAACATGTCTTTGCTGGAAACCTTGAGACTGGTAGAGACCCTAAAGAAGCTGTCTCTCAACGTAGGGCCAGTCTTGGTCAATAGGCTACTTCCGGAAGACGCGGGATCAAGTTTTTTAAAAGAGCACATTCGCCTGCAGAAGGAGGTATTACAGCGGGTGAAGAAATACTTTAAAGATATTGTGACCTTACCGATGCTCAGCAAAGAACCCAAGGGAGAACTGCTAAAGACGTTGGGCAAAAGTATCTTCAAGGCAGTGGCACACCCATACCGCCTATGAGATATTTAAGGTAGTCGTCGGAGAACTCAAGGCCCGCACCCGCAAATACTCCCCTCAGCTTGGCGTTGAGAAGATCGTCTCCACCAAACCTAACAAACAGAGGACCCTTCAGTCTGAGCTGTAAACCTACTTGTAGGTTTGGTCTCAGCCCCTTATCTTGGGGTCTGTCTTTCCTGCCCGTATCCCAAAGGTCGCTGTAAAGACGCCACTTTCTCCCTTTAGATATTTCCGCGCCTACTCCTCCCGTGGACTCTTTGAGTCCCGCCCTTACGGTAAAGAGGGTTCCCTTGACAAAAGAGAAGCTCTTTGCTATCTGGAGTGTTATTTCCGGACGAAATTCCTTCTTTACCCTCTCCCCTTCACCGATTATTTCCTCCGTGTAGACCCTTCCCCTCGAGTCTCCTACTATTTCAAGAAGATAGTAGGTCTTTCTATCGGGTTCGAGCCTGATCGATACAAATCCTTTTCCGTCCCCGGAAGAATAGGCCTCTCCACCAAAGCCTACAAAGAGCCTGGTTTTGGTTATAACCTCTCCCGCTTCTCCAAAGAGCTTCGCACCTTTTGTAACGTTTTCGTAAAGTTCAGGGTCGTTCACCAGCTTTCCGAGAGTCCCCTTACCCTCCTCTATCTTTGCCAAGATATTGTCTAACCTGAGAGAGGTTTTCTTAAGCCTGTCCGTTATTCTGGCAATGTTTTTTATGGATTCTCTTATGTCGCGTCTGTTTTCGCTTATGGTGTCACGAAGCACTTCCGAAAGGTCGTTTAGATTTTTCACAAGAAGGGGTAGATCCTTTCTTGCAACCTCAGAGAACTCCTTCAGGTTGGAAACGAGATCTTTTATATCCTTTCTGTTTTCAACCGCTATAGTATCCAAGTCATTAGCCAATCTCTCTACCGCACTGAGAACCCTCGGAAGCCTGTCTACGAGATCCGCGGTCAGAATAGACAGATTTTCTATCAGATCCCTTAAGTTCCTTTGGTTCTCCTTGGCGATCTCATCAAGCGTTGCGGTCAAGCTTTGGAGGTTTTCTAACGCTACTCTTAGATTTTTTCTGTTTTCTTCGAGTATCTGGTTTAACCTTTCCGCAACTCTCCTGAAGCTCTCCGCGGTTCTGGTCAGCTCACCGATCAGCTTGTCCGTATCCGCCACGGTGCCTTCCGATTTGACTTCGCTCTCCTTAGGAAGAGTGCCTTTGGAGGGATCTCCCGGATCAACACCGAGGAATTTGTCTCCCATCAGCCCCAAAGTGCCTATGAAGGTCCGCGCGTTCGCGTATATCTCAACCTCAGGGTCGACCTCAAAGATCACCTTTACCTTCCCGCCTTCTAAGAGAACCTCCCTTACCTTACCAGCCCTTATACCTGCTACCCTAACCTCCGCGCCTTTGGAGAGTCCCGCAACGTCTTCAAAGTAAGTTATGTAAACCTTACCCTCTTTCTTGAAAAAAGGGATCTCCCCGAAAGTAACTACCAGAAAAGCAAAGGCTGTAGATACACTCAAAACGAACAAGCCTAACTTTGCGTGAAGAGATAGCATTCCTTAATATTTTCTACTATGCTAGATCTCTCTGTGGAACTCTTCGGTATAAAGTTCAAAAACCCCGTCTGGGTGGCGAGCGGAACCTTTGGCTACGGACTTGAGGCGAGGGAAATATACGATCTTTCAAAACTCGGTGCGGTAGTTACAAAAGGTATATCTCTCAAACCTCGTCTCGGAAACGAAACCCCGAGAATAGTGGAAACTCCTTGCGGTATGCTCAACTCTATAGGCCTTCAAAATCCAGGGGTGGAAGCCTTTCTCAGAGAGATTTATCCGGAAATGGAGAAGATAGACACCCACTTTATAGTTAACGTCTTCGGGGAGACAGAGGAGGAATACGTTGAGGTGTGTGTTAACTTGGAATCCGCTAAAAAGGTGGTTGCCTACGAGCTTAACGTCTCGTGCCCTAACGTTAAAAAAGGGGGGATAGTCTTCGGTCACGATCCCAAAATACTGGGAAACTTGGTAGAAAGTATAAAAAAGCGTATAAAGAAACCCCTCCTTGTAAAGCTTTCTCCGAACGTCACGGACATTGTTGAATTCGCTAAGGTTTGCGTTGATGCGGGAGCGGACGGGATCGTTTTGATAAATACCCTGCTCGGTATGAAGATAGATCTAAAGAGGGAAAAGCCAGACCTTGCCACCTTTACGGGGGGACTTTCGGGTCCAGCCATCCTTCCTATAGCGGTTAGGATGATCTATCAGGTATACGATGCCTTAGGGGATAAAGTGCCTATAATAGGGGTAGGCGGAATAACTACGCACGAAGATGCACTCGAACACATTTACGCGGGGGCGAGTGCGGTTCAGGTGGGGACCGCTAACTTTTACGATCCATACGCTCCTTTGAAGGTGATAGATGGTATAAAAGCGTTTTTAAAGGAAAGGGGTTACGGCTCTTTTAAAGAAATTATAGGTAAAGCTCATCAGGTTTGTTGACAATTCAAAGGGTATAAATTAAACTTAGAGGTGGCGTAGGAAGGGGGTAAGTAGAGTTTGAGCCTGTTAAACAAGATAAGTTTGATCGTTTTAGGAGGGGCGGTAGTAGGGGCTATACTAACAGGAATAGTTCTATATGCGGTTTTAATACTCGTGGGAGTTGAAAGTTCAAAGGCATTTTCAACCGCACTTTTCTACACTCCAATAATAGGTATTTCCTTTTTGATACCCGTATACATGATAAGGTTTCTCGTTGACAAACTGATAATCTCTAAAGTGAGGCATATGTCGGAGGTGATAAACAGAATTTCCAAAGGTGATATAGACGCTAAAGTAGACATTACCTCCGACGACGAACTTGGAAGGATGGCGGAAGCTTTTGAACGTATGAGAAGGAGCTTAAAACATCTTATGTCAAGGGTAAAGGGAGGACAGGGTGGCTGAAAGAAAAAAGGAAAGGAGTATCCTCACGAAGATAATGGCTGTGGTTCTGCTCGGATCGGTTATGGGTGCTTCCTTTGTTGGATTTATCTTCTACCTTGCGATGACTTCAAACGGCGTGGATGAGAATACAGCACTTAAATACTCGATCCTCTCCGCGATCTTTATGGAGCTCAGTTGGATTATCGGTCCCATCTTGGGCATAAGGATAATGATCGATAAGATGATCCTCTCGAGGCTGAGGGAGATAACGGATCTTATGAACAAGGTTAGTATGGGAGAAGTGGATGTTAGTGTAGACACTTCGGGAGACGATGAGATAAGCGAGCTTGCGGACGCTTTTGAGAGGATGAGACTTAGCATAAAAGCTCTCTACAAGAGGTTAGCATGAGTTTAGAAGAAAAAGTCAAAGCGTTGCTTGATAAGGAAAAAGGGCTTTCCCATGCGGATGCGCTGGTCATATTTGACAGACACGGGTTTCTGAGGATAGAGAGCACGGATATCTCTCCCGAAAGGGTTAAGAGGTTAATAGATATGTTCTGTCCCACCGTAGGGGACCTCAAGAACATCCAGTCCATAGACAGGGAAGCAAAACCTGAGTTTCTCCTTGCGGACTTTGGAAAGTTCTATGTGTATCTGGCATCCGTTTCAGAAAACGTTTGTCTTATGGGGGTTTTCTCCAAGAAAGTCGGTCCCTTGAAGATACTTCAGGGAATGGGTGTCGTCAGCGAGAGGATAAAGGAGTTTTCCCAAGAACTCGAAACCTTAAGTGAGAAAAGAAAGGAAGAGTTTTTAAAGGAAAAGGGATCTAAGGTTCAAACCGAAGGCCTCAAGACAAAGACACCTTACTTGACCACACTCCAAGTGGAAGGTATCTTCGAAGAGTTTAAAAACGAACTTGGTCCCGCTTCGGAGATAGTGTTTCACTCTATTGCGGATGAGCTCGGATTTGATCTCAGACACCTTACAAAGGATCAGGCTTATGAGTTTATTAACAGGCTTTCAGAGGAGATAGAAAATCCATCGCGCAGGGAAAGATTCGTCAAGGTAGCTCTTAGCATACTCGAAAGCTAAAGTATAATCTTCTTTCCCATGGAAGAAACGAGACTGGAAAAACTCCAAAAGCTCAGATCCTCGGGTATAAACCCCTACCCTTACCGCTTTAACACTACCCACACCTTAGGTCAGCTGAGGGCCCTCTTTGAAAGGGATCCCGAAGGAGAGAAGGTAGTAGTAAGGGGGAAAGCAAAGAGGGTTTCCAAAAAGGATGATGAATTTGTTGTAAGACTTGCTTCAGACAGCGGTGTGGAGATACTGGTCTTTACATCGGAAAAAGATATAAAAGCCGGAGAAACTTACACCTTCGAAGGTAGGCTCGAAAGGATAGAAGGAAAACTCAGCGTTGTAGATGCCAAGCTATCTCAAGGAGAAGCTGAACCTATAGAAGAGGTGAAAGCCAAATACGACGATGACCCTTCAGGGTTTGAAACCTCCACCGCGGGAAGGATCGTTTCTCTTAGGACTATGGGTAAAGCTATCTTCGGACACCTTCAAGATATCACCGGGAGGATACAGATATACGTTCGGAAAGACGTTGTGGGTGACGAAGCCTTTAAGTTTTTTAACGAGTTTGTAGACCTTGGAGATATTTTAGGGGTTGAAGGGACCCTTTTCAGAACCAATACCGGTGAGCTCACCGTAGAGGTAAAGAGATTTCAGCTCCTGAGTAAGTGTCTTCATCCCCTGCCTGAAAAGTGGCACGGGCTGAGGGACGTTGAGGTCAGATACAGACAGAGATACTTAGACCTAATAGCAAACCCTGAAGCAAGAAGAGTGTTTCTTCTGAGAAGTAAGGTGATAAGCGAGATAAGAAAGTTTTTAGAGGAGAACGACTTCGTTGAGGTGGAAACCCCGATCCTTCAGCAGGTAGCAAGCGGTGCAAACGCAAAACCTTTTATAACCCACCACAACTACCTTGATATGGACCTATACCTTAGGATAGCTCCGGAGCTCTATCTAAAACGGCTCATAGTGGGGGGATTCTTGAGGGTTTTTGAGATAGGCAAGAACTTCAGAAACGAAGGTGTGGACAGAACCCACAATCCGGAATTTACCATGATCGAATTCTACGTAGCTTACTGGGACTACACGGACCTTATGAAGTTCACAGAAAAGCTGTTCGAGAGGGTTCTTCGCAATACTTTGGGGACACTGAAAGTTAACTACATGGGAACAGAAATAGACTTTACCCCGCCCTTTAGGAAGGTCTCTTACTTTGAACTTCTTGAAAGGAGAACGGGAAAAAGCAAGGAGTTTTTCCTAAAGGATTTAGAAGGGGTTAGGAAACTCGCGAGGGAACTTGAAATCCAAAACTACGAAAAACTCACCCACGCCAAGCTCATCGACAAGATCTTCGAGAAGGTAGCGGAAGGGGATTTGATCCAACCCACGTTTGTAGTAGATTTCCCCAAAATACTTTCTCCTCTTGCCAAAACCCACAGGGAAGATCCGGATCTGGTCGAGAGGTTTGAGCTTATCGTAGCTTCTTACGAGGTAGCCAACGCCTATACGGAGCTGAACGATCCTCAAGATCAGAGGGAGCGTTTCTTGGAACAGCTCAAGGAAAGGGAACTCGGAGATGAAGAAGCTATGGAGATGGACGAAGATTTTGTAAGGGCTCTCGAATACGGTATGCCTCCCACCGCGGGAGAAGGTATAGGTATAGACAGGCTGGTTATGATACTGAGTGGAACGGACACGATAAGGGACGTTATCCTCTTCCCCCATATGAGGAAAAAGGATGAGTGATTTGAAAGAGCTTATAAAGGAACGCTGTCTGAAGGTGGCTGATGAACCCACCTTTAAACTTGCCTCTGGGAAGCTGAGCAGGTTTTACATAGATCTCAAGCGGATCACATTCGATCCTCAGGCAGTCCTTCTCCTCGGAACCGAAATGTGGAATCTCGTCAAGGATTTTAATCCCGAAGGTGTAGGAGGTCTCACCCTCGGAGCGGACCCTATAGCCTACGCGGTAAGTTTTGTCTCTCTTCAGAAGGGAAACCCCATCAAACCCTTCGTTGTCAGAAAAGAGCCTAAAGATCACGGAACGGGAAAGCAGATAGAGGGGCTTCTGGAAAGGGGTAGCAGGGTTGCGGTTTTAGAGGATGTGGTCACTACGGGTGGTTCCGCTCTCAAAGCGGTCAGGGCTTGCAGGAGGGAAGGCTTGGAAGTTATAGGTGTCTTCGCTGTAGTGGATAGGGAAGAGGGCGGAAGGGAAAACTTAAAGTCCGAGGGTGTGGAACTTTACAGTCTCTTCAAACTCTCGGATCTTCTCTGAAGCCTCTTAGGGGTTAATATATTTTTCTCTGACGAGCGGAAGAGGTGAAAGATGGCAGGCAAAAGGGTAAGAGACGTTGCTAAGGAACTGGGGATCTCCGTTAAAGAACTTACCGATTTTCTAAAAAAGTGGAGACCGGAAAAGAAGTGGACCGCCTCCCACGGGGTAGATGAAGAGGTTTTGGATCTGATTTACGAAGCCTACGGGCACCCGGATCAAAAAGAAGAACGAACGGGAGAGGATCAAAAGCAGATACTTCAAACTGTGGAAGAGGAAGAACAGATCGTTGTAGAGGAAAAGCCTATAGAGGAGGTTGTAAGAGAAAGCCTCGGGAAAAAAGAGGAGGAAATAAAGGAAGAAAAGCCCAAGGAGGATATACCTCAGAAAAGGAGGGATAGAAAACCACCTAAAGCTAAAAAGCCCCCCGTGAAGAAGTCGCCTCCACCACCTCCACCTAAGCCTAAAGAGGAGAAACCCCAAGAAGCGCCCAAGGCAAAAGAAGAGAAGAAAAAGGAAAAGATCTCGAAAGAAGAGGAGAAGGTCCTCAAGAAGTTAGAACAGCAGATGGAACGGGAGCGCAGGAAGGAAGAGAAAAGGAAAAAGAAAGAGGAGAAAAAGGAAGATGAAATCAAGATTATAGAAATACCCGAAGGCATCACAGTAAGGGAGCTGGCGGAACTGTTAGATGTTCCCGCCAACAAAGTTATAGCGGAGCTTATGAAAAGAGGTGTGCTTGCAACTATAAACCAACAGGTTCCTCAGGAGGTGGCGGTTGAAGTTGCGGAGGCCTTCGGCTTTTTGGCGGAGGCTAAAAAAGAGGAAGAAGATGTAGAGAAGATCCTCCTCGAAGAAGAGCCTGACAAACCAGAAGATCTCAAGCCCAGACCCCCCATAGTTGTAGTTATGGGTCACGTTGATCACGGAAAGACCACCCTTCTTGACACAATACGAAAAACCAACGTAGCCCAGAAGGAAAAGGGAGGTATCACTCAGCACATAGGTGCTTACCAAGTCAAGCTTCCCGACGGCAAGGTAATAACCTTTCTGGACACACCCGGACACGAAGCTTTCACTTCCCTAAGAGCGAGGGGTGCTCAGATCACTGACATAGCGGTTCTGGTAGTTGCTGCGGACGACGGTGTTATGCCTCAAACCATAGAAGCTATAAACCACGCGAAGGCTTTTAACGTTCCCATAATCGTTGCGGTCAATAAGATAGACAAACCGGAAGCGGATCCTATGAAGGTCAGGCGTGAACTCTCCGAGCACGGCCTTATACCCGAAGACTGGGGCGGAGATACCATCTTCGTAGATGTATCCGCAAAGACTGGACAAAACGTCGATCAGCTCCTCGAAATGATCACACTGCTGGCGGAGATACTGGAACTTAAAGCTAACCCCAACAAGAGGGCCAAAGGTGTAATAATAGAGACAAAACTCGACAGAAAGAAGGGACCCACAGGAACGGTTATAGTGCAAGAAGGGACACTCAAAGTAGGGGATATATTCGTTGCGGGGGCAACTTACGGTAGAGTCAGAGCTATGTTCGATGATAAGGGAAGGCAAGTAAAGGAAGCGGGACCTTCCATGCCCGTTGAGGTTTTAGGTTTTGAAGACCTTCCTCAAGCGGGAGATACCCTCGTTGTCGTAGAAAGCGAAAGAAAAGCCCGTGAGATAGCGGAGAAGATCAAAGAAAAGAGGGAAAAAGAAGAAAAAGCTACTCAGAGCGTAAGGCTCGAAGATATCTACAAAAAGATTCAGGCAGGGGAAACCAAAGAGCTACTCGTTATCCTCAAAACCGACACTATGGGATCCTTAGAGGCTCTGAGGAAAGCCCTCGAAGAACTCTCCACGGATGAAGTAACCGTTCGTATAATCCACGGAGCGGTAGGGGGTATAACCGAGAACGATGTGATGCTTGCCAAGGCTTCAGGTGCGGTGATCATAGGTTTTAACACGCGTCCCGATCCCAAAGCGAGGGAGCTTATAGAACAGGAGAAAGTGGACGTTCGTATGTATGGAATCATCTATCAGGTTATAGATGATGTCAAGAAAGCTCTCGAAGGCCTGCTGGAGCCCATAGAGAGGGAGGAGATCCTCGGAACCGCAGAGGTCAGGGCTACCTTCAAAATAAAGAAGGTGGGAACCGTTGCGGGTTGCTACGTTGTGGAAGGTAAAGTAGTAAGAGGTGCGAAGGCAAGGCTCGTTAGGGACGGCGTTGTCGTATACGACGGAGAGATAGAAAGTCTGAAGAGGTTTAAGGACGATGTCCAGGAAGTGGTTAAAGGCTATGAGTGCGGTATAAAGCTTAAAGATTTCAACGATGTGAAAGTAGGTGATCTTATAGAATGCTACGAGATCAAGTTAGAGAAAAGGTCTCTTTAAGGATAAACGAGATATACAGATCCATTCAGGGAGAGGGTTTGCTTGTAGGAACACCTTCCGTTTTTGTTCGGTTCCAAGGATGTAATTTGCGCTGTCCTTGGTGCGATCAGCCTGAAGCTCTAAGTTTCGGGGGACCTTCTATATCTTTGGAGGAAGTCATTCAAAGGGTTTCTTCCCTCGGTCCAAAGCATGTGGTAATCACAGGAGGTGAGCCTTTAGCCCACCGTGAAGTAGTGGATCTTGCAAGGGAGCTTTTGAAAAGAGGCTTCAGCGTTCAGATAGAAACTAACGGGACCCTCTGGCCAGATGGCCTTGAAGATGTAGCAAACCGTTTGCACATAACCTGCTCACCCAAGGCTGTTGCAGATTTCAAGGTGGATCCCCGCATCTTAAAATGGGCTAAAGAGTTAAAGTTCGTGGTAGACGAAGTTCTAAAAGCTGAAGATCTATTAAGACCTGAATTCCATAGGTTTTTATCCCAAGGGAAGGTAGTTCTTCAACCTGAAAGCAACAGAAAAGAGATGTTACTGAAAGCCCTAAGTTTGCAGGAAGATCTTTTGAGCAAAGGGTTTCAGGTCAGGGTAATACCTCAGGTTCACAAGTTTTTAGGTGTTCCATAAGTTATGGGTCAAAATGCGGATATAGTAAGAATAGCTTTTCAAGAACTGGATCGGCTGATAGAAGATGCGGTCAAAGAAAAAAGGGTAGCTTGTGAAAAGGGTTGTTATTTTTGTTGTCTTGGAGTGGTTCTGCTTTTGAGTAAAGCTGAAATTACCCTTTTGGCGGAATTTTTAAACTCACTTCCTTTAAAGGAAAGGAAAAAGTTAGGCTCTCGCTTCAGAAAGTATGTTAAGGTTTGTGTAGACACCTTTAAAGAGGTAGGTGGGTATTCCTTTGACAAGATACCTCTGGTGAGCTCCCTGTATATAAATGAGTTACCCTGCCCTTTCCTTGAGGAAGGAGAGTGCAAAGTTTACCCTGTCCGTCCTGCTATGTGCAGGCTTACTTTATCCGAGAACAAGCAAGCCTGTGAAAAGGATTGGAAAGATCCTCTCTCGATGACTTGGTCAAGAGAGGTGCTTCCCTTTATAGAGGAAGTAAAAAGCAGAGTCTTCCCCCGCTGGAGTTTTTCGCAAGAGATCCTCGAAAATACCTCCTTTATAGGTGACGTCCTTACATACGATCCCTTCAAAAAGATTTTTCTTTTGAGGGTTTAATCGCTAAACTAACACTGATGATATTTACGGGTGTGGATGGGAACAGAACCTTCAGTGTAGACTTTAACAGAATCAGGAGATCTTGGAAACCCACTTCTAAAGGCGGGAAGCGTATTTACGTTATACCATCCGATAAGGTCTTCGTTAAAAAGGAAGAAAGTCCCGTAAAGGATATATACGACTTGAGGAGAGCTTTGTCGATAGAAGTGGAAGAAAAGTTCGGTCCTTCTTTATGGGATGTGGAGTTAAGAGGTCATATCTACTGTCTTGCGGTGGCAAAGGACTTTGAAAAACCCTCGGACGCTTACGCTTTGGATCCCGAAGTGTTTTCTTTAGCAAGGGCTCTTGTTTCCTTCGGTGTGAGTGATGGGCAAGTTCTTGATTTGGGAAGACGGAAAACAACCTTTGTGGAAGTAGTAGATAAGGATCTAAAAAGCTATAGGGTCCTTTTAAGGGGTTGGGAAAGTGTGTCTGGAGACGAAAAGGAGTTTTTGAGATCCTTAATTTCCTCCTTAGGTGTTTCTTTAAAAGAGCCTTTTTTATGCGGTAGCGGTTCTAAACTGAAGGGTGTAGAAGAGGTTTTGGGGAAGGTGAAAAGGTTCGAGGGTATAGATCCGGAACTTGTCAGTGCCTACGGTGCTTCCCTCAAGTATGTTTACAGAGACTGCTCTCCCGATTTTGTGGAGGAAGAGGTTTCTCAAAAGGAACTTAAAAAGGTAGGTATTGCGCTTTTAGGAGGTGTTGCCCTCTATCTGGGAGGTCTAATAGGTGCTCAGGAATCTCTAAAGGTCTTTACGAAGAAGATCAGGAATACGGAGAAGACCCTATTCAGTGAAGTCTTCCCCAACACCCCGCCGGTAGCGGTAAGGGATCAGGTCAAAACCTTAATAAGGGTCCCCACCTACAGCTTTTCTAAAAAACTGCAGGCTTTGGGGAATTCTTTGCCTGAGGGAGCCAAGATCTTTTCCTTAGAATACTCACAGGGTAAGTTGAAAGTGAAGGGTGAGGTCAAGGACAGGGAGTCCTTGAAGGACCTGAGCGTCGAAAGCTTGAAAAAGACACCTCAGGGGACCTATGAATTCGAGGTGGTTTTCTGATGTTCAAGCGTATAAAAAGGAGAACCGTTATACTCGTGCTTTTGGGCGTATTTGCTCTCCTGACTATGGACGCTTTCTTGAGGGTAAGCGACTTTAAGAATACCCTTCTTAGGGAATATTTATCCCATGAGGAGTTTCTTAAAAACCTGCGTATGGCTAAAACTTTCAAGCGTGAGATTCCCTCTGAAGACGAAGTAGAGCGGATTTTCTTAAACGTAGGGATAGAACCCTCTAAGGTGGAGAGGACGGGAGTCGGGGTCAGGATCGTTGCGGATGAGGTCGAGTGGTTCAAGATACCTAAGCTCGTGGTTGATCTCGAAGAGAGGTTTGAAATTGAAAGCTTTAAAGCTCAGGATAACACAGGAAAGGGGATCTTTGAGCTTGAGGTGATCGTAAAGTGAGCGTATTTGACAAGTTTGCTCTTAGGTATGACCTCTGGTATGAGAAGCCCTTCGGTAGGAGTGTATTCGAGGTGGAAGTTGAGTGCTTGAGGAGCTTCATACCGAAAGGTAAAGTGTTGGAAGTAGGTGTCGGAACGGGGAGGTTCGCTCATGCTCTCGGTGTAAATTTCGGCCTCGATCCCTCCTTTGAAATGTTGAAGATCGCAAAGAAACGGGGGATACACGCGGTAGTCGGGATTGGAGAGAGTTTGCCTTTCAAAAGTGAGGTGTTTGACGCTTGCCTTTTAGTGGTAACCCTCTGTTTTGTAAAAGATCCCCTTGAAGTCTTAAGAGAATGCGGAAGGGTTTTAAAGGAAGGGGGAAGACTAATTCTGGGTCTCGTTCTTTCTGAGAGCCCGTGGGCGGACTTTTACAGAAGGAAAGCCGAAGCGGGTCACCCTATATACAAGCTCGCACGTTTTTACTCTTACGATGAGGTTGGAGGGTTTCTTAAAAGGGGAGGCTTTCGAATAGATAAGGTAAGGTCCGCTCTTTTGGGGGATCCTCAAGATGAGAGTGAAGTGGAAGGTAAGGTCGTTGATGGTTTTATAAAGGAGGCAGGCTTTACCTGTGTATGCGCTGTTAAAACTTCTTGATGGGTATCTTGTATTTTTTTATTCTGTAGTCGAGCTGGCGCAGGGTGTAGCCTAAAAGCTTGGCTGCGCGGGACTTTACATATCCGGTTTTTTCTAACGCTTGTATGATCTTTTCCCTTTCGGTAGCTTCTATCTGTGCGGGAAGGTCTACCAGATCATCACCCACGTCTTTCAGAGGGGA
>WFYK01000147.1 GCA_015490105.1 Aquificaceae bacterium
CTATGTTTGCGGAGCTTCAGAGGATCAACTCCCACCTCCTTTGGCTCGGAACGGGAGCGCTGGATCTGGGTGCTCTTACCGTATTCTTGTATGCCTTCAGGGAACGTGAAAAGATTATGGACATAATAGAAGGAAACGCGGGATACCGCCTCACCACCTGCTTCTTGAGAATTGGAGGTGTTCACTACGACCTTGCGGAAGGGACTTTAGATGTAGTCAAAGCCTTCATAAAGGACTTTCCCGAAAGGCTCAAAGAGTATCACTCCCTACTTACGCGAAACAGAATATGGCTAAGGAGAACTAAAGATGTTGGGGTAATAACCAGAGAGGACGTTCACGCCTACGGACTCTCCGGACCGGTTGCGAGGGGATCGGGGGTTCCTTACGATCTGAGAAAGCTTGAGCCTTACGCCGCCTACGATGAGGTGGACTTTGACATACCCGTCGGTGAGGTGGGGGACGTCTACGACAGGTATCTTGTGAGAATGGAGGAGATGAGGGAGAGCCTCAGGATAATAGAGCAGTGTGTTGAAAAACTTGAGAAACTCCCCAAAGACGCACCCTACATAAACAAGGATCACCCTGCGGTTATGCCTCCTAAAGAAGATGTATTCATGTCTTTGGAAGACATGGTTCAGTCCTTCAGGATCGTTGTTCACGGGGAGAACGCACCTCCCGGAGAGGTTTACTCCTCTGGGGAAAACCCGAGGGGAGAGCTCGGCTTTTACATCTACTCGACGGGCGGGAGTAAACCTTACCGTCTTAGGATAAGGTCGGGTGCGCTTTACAACCTCTCCATATTCCCTAAGCTCATAGAAGGTAGGACCATAGCGGACGCTATAGCCCTCTTGGGAAGTCTTGACCCCGTTGTAGGGGAGACGGACAGATGAGTGTGGAGGTAGCGGATGGGTGAGTTTACGGTCTCGTTAATCGTTACCTTGATCAAGATAGCTGTAGTTTTGGGTGTAGCTCTGGGACTCGGAGCTTACCTTACTTGGTTTGAAAGAAAACTGGCAGGTCACATTCAAGCGAGGCTCGGTCCTACGGTGGTGGGACCCTTCGGCCTTTTGCAACCTCTCGCGGACGGAATAAAGCTGATGACCAAGGAAGCGATAATTCCGAAAGGTGCGGACGTCCCTGTCTATTACTTGGCCATAGCCATGGCGGTTGCCCCCTCCATACTTCTCTTTTCCGTCATACCTTTCGGTCCTGAGTTTGAAGTGTTTGGTTACAAAGTAAAGCCGATAATATCGGACGTTAACATAGGGCTTTTGATAGTCTTTGCGATGGGATCTTTAGCGGTATACGGGACCATATTCTCCGGGTGGGCTTCCAACTCCAAGTATGCCTTCATAGGATCCCTTAGGAAGGCTTCCGTGATAATCGCCTACGAAGTGGTCTTGGGCTTTTCCGTTCTGGGTGTGATACTCCTTGCGGGGACGATGAGCACGGTAGGGATAGTGGAAGCTCAAATAGAAAGGGGTGTTTGGTTTATCTTCTATCAGCCTGTTGCCTTTATCTTGTATCTCTTCTGCATGCTCGCGGAATCGGGTAGGGTTCCCTTCGACATTCAGGAGGCGGAAGCGGAATTGGTCACAGGCTACAACGTTGAATACGGAGGCATGAAGTTCGGTGCTATGCCTTTAGCGGAGTGGTATCTAAATACGACCGCCCTTTCCGCCATAGCGGTGGTTCTTTTCTTCGGAGGTTGGTCCGGCCCTAACATCTTCGGTCCGCTATCTCCTTACATATGGTTCCTCGCAAAGACCTTCGGACTTGTCTTCTTCGTTCTGTGGCTTCACTGGACACTTCCGAGATTCCAAGCCAAAGACATTACCGAAATAGCTTGGAAGATAATGCTTCCTTTAGCTTTGGCCAACGTTATTATCACCGCGGTCGTCGTCTACGCGGTAGGAAACTAAAAAGAGCTTCCTCAATCCCTCCAAATCTATCTCATGAACCCGCAGATCGGGGCTGAGCCCCGCTCGTCTTATAATGCTTTCCGGGAGTTTCTTCCCGATCTTTTTTTTCCTCTGAGAGAATATCCTCACCAAAAAGCGTTTGAGGGCGTAGGGGTCTATATTTTGAGTGCCTTTGCTTTCGAGTCGAATTAGGCCGGACACAACTTTCGGAGGGGGAATGAAGAAGCGTGCGGGAACGCTCATCAGGTATTTAACCTCGAAGAAGAACTGAACGAAGGCTCCCATCCAGCTATCCCCCTTTATGATCTTCTCCGCGACCTCCTTTTGAAACATCAAAACCGCTCTCCTCACACACCTGTGGGAAAAAACTATCCTCTCAAGTATCAGGGACGCGACGTTGTAGGGAAGGTTGCCCACCACCTTAAGACCTTCTCCCAAGGAGCAAAAATCAAACTCGGAGGCGTCCGCTTCCAGAACCTCCAAACGCGGGTCTTCTATTTTTAAAAGTTCACGGATCATATCCTTGTCCACTTCCAGCACCCAGACTTTCGACGGTCCCCGCTTTAGGATCTCCCGCGTCAGATTTCCGGTTCCTCCCCCTATTTCTACGCCCTTATCTTCCTTTTCTATTTCAAGCTGATCCGCTATCTTTTCAAGAACTCCCTTAGATACAAGTAAATGCTGGCCAAGGTGTTTTTTTAACATCGTGATAATATCATAGGAGACCTTCAAAAGGGAGGTGGTCGAGTTGAGGGCCTTTTGGCTTCTGGGACTGGTAATCTTGGGTGTGGTAAGTTGTGGTCCTAAGGCTTCCAAGGTAGAAGACAAGATTTCCGAAATCGAAATCAAGATAGCCAGACTCGAAGACTCTCAAGAAGCTATCAAAAGGGATGTGGAAAAGACCAACGAAAGGATTGACAAACTTGCCCAAATCCTTTCAGAGTTGAGGCTAAAGCTTGAAAGGATCTCCTATCGCCTCGAACAACCATCACATCCTCTTCAGGAAGCCACCCCTCCCAAGCAAGCAAAGAAGGAGGAGGAACCTCCCTTAGTTCCGGTAAGACCTCCCAAGAAGGAAGAGGCAAAACCGATGACCTTAGAGGAAGCCTACAAAAAAGCACTTGATCTTTACGGAAAAAGAAAACTCCATGAGGCAAAAAGATCTTTCCTTCTATTTATAAAGGAGCACCCGACGAGCAAGTATACGGACAACGCTTACTTTTGGATAGGTAGGATATACCACGAGCTGGGAGACTTGGAAACCGCCAAGAAAACCTATTTGAAACTGATAGAGCTCTGCGATCAGAACAAGCTCGTCGATTGCAACAAACTGCCCGATACTTACCTTCAGCTTGCCAAGATAGAGATCGAAAAAGGGAATGTGGAGGAGGCTAAAAGTTACATAGATGTGCTGATGGAAAGGTTCCCTGACTCGGACGCCTCCGACAGGGCAAGGGATATCCTTGCAACTTTAAAGGAAGGTCAATGAAAATCCCTCGCCACGTTGCCATCATAATGGACGGCAACGGAAGGTGGGCAAAAAGAAGGGGTCTGCCCAGGATAGAAGGTCATAGAAAAGGATCTCAGACCGCGGAAGAGATAACCTTAGCCTGTGCGCGCGTAGGGGTAGAGTTCTTGACACTTTTTGCCTTTTCCACGGAAAACTGGAACCGGCCTGAAGAGGAAGTAAAAGCCCTATTCCAACTGCTGAGAGAATATCTACTTGCAAAGCGTGAGAAGTTTCTAAGGGAAGGTATAAGGATACGCTTTATCGGAAGGAGGGACAGGCTTCCCGATAACCTGATCGAGGTAATGAAGGAGACGGAAGACATTACAAAAAACTGTAACAGGATAACTGTGAACGTCGCTTTAGACTACGGCGGTAGGGACGACATTGTAAGGGCGGTAAACAAGGTTTTGAAGGAAGGTAAAAAGGAGGTAAGCGAAGAGGAGTTTTCTCGATACCTCGATCTGGCGGGTGTGCCTGACCCGGATCTGCTCATCAGAACCGCGGGGGAAAAGAGAATATCCAATTTCCTTCTTTGGAACCTCGCTTACACGGAGCTTTACTTTTCTGATCTCCTCTGGCCTGACTTCAACGAGGAAGAGCTCCTCAGAGCCTTTGAAGACTTTTCATCGCGCAAAAGAAAGTTCGGAAGGATAGGAAATGAGTAGGGAAGTCTACGGACTCCTTATAGGAAGCGTAACCTTTTTGGCTTTCTTGCTACCTCCGGAGATGTTTTTGGTAGCTACCGTCCTTTTGAGCCTCGCAATGGCTAAGGAGATAGATCAGGCTTTGTCTTTGAAAGGAGTGTTCCCCGCTTCCGGGATAGTATTGGCGGGGACCTATTTGAGTCTACCCTTGGGTATTTTGCTGGCTACGGTTCTTTCTTTTTTGAAGGCTAAATTATCCAAGGATATTAGAGATCTTTCGCTAACTTTCTTTTTCTTGGTATACACCGGGTTGATCCCGGCTTTTTTGGTTTTCGTGCGCGAACAGGGATTATTTCCCTCTTTGGCTCTTCTTTTCGGCGTTTGGGCCCACGATGTGGTTGCTTTGTATGTTGGTAGGAGGTTCGGCAAAAGGCCTCTTACCGATCTCTCTCCATCCAAAACTGTTGAGGGCTTCTTCGCAGGTGTTTTAGCATCCGCTCTGGTTGTATCGGTTTTGCTTTCTTTCAGCGGTTTTGAGCCTTTAAAGTCTTTTGCTCTCGGGGTCGGCGTTGCCCTCGGTTCCGCCTGGGGCGATCTTCTGGAGAGCCTAATAAAGAGATCTATAGGGATAAAGGATTTTGGAAACGCTCTCGGAGATCACGGAGGTTTCACCGATAGATTTGATTCGCTTATAGTTGCTGGCCTTGTCTTTTACCTTCTGAGCAGTATAGCTC
>WFYK01000148.1 GCA_015490105.1 Aquificaceae bacterium
AAAAGCCAACGCGCTTACATGGAAGCGCCTCTCCCTCATTCCATCGAGATCCTTCTTATAAGTTCTAAGTTATCCAAAACCTTGCCAACCCCTTTTGCTACAGCCATAAGAGGTTCTTCACAGTATATGGCCTTTATACCTGTTTCCATCTGTATCCGTTTGTCCATGTTCTTAAGAAGTGACCCGCCTCCCGCTAAGACCATACCCCTGTCCGCTATGTCCGCTGCAAGTTCCGGAGGTGTCTTTTCAAGGGTTACCCTGATGGCGTTTATTATGGAGCTTACCGTATCCTCTAAAGCTTCGGTTATGTGGTGATTTGTTACCTCAACCGTTTTGGGAAGACCCGTCATGTCCCTTCCCCTCACTTCCATAGTCTTTTGTTCTTGCTCGTGAACCGCACTCCCCAAGGTCATCTTTATCTTTTCCGCTGTTTGTTCCCCAATGAGTATGTGAAACTGACGTTTTATATACTGGATTATAGCTTCGTTCATCTCGTCTCCCGCTATCCTCAAGGAGTTGGAAACCACTATGCCCGCAAGTGAAATAACAGCTATCTCCGTGGTTCCCCCTCCTATGTCGACGACCATATTACCTACCGGCTCGTCCACAGGAAGCCCCGCACCTATCGCAGCGGCCATCGGCTCCGCTATGAGGTATACCTCTCTGGCTCCCGCATTTTTTGCCGCATCTATCACCGCTTTCTTCTCTACGGGCGTTATACCCGTGGGAACGCCTATTACGACCCTCGGTTTGGGTTTGAATAGGGTGTTCCCGAGAGCTTTCTTTATAAAGTAGGAAAGCATAACTTGGGTAACTTCGAAGTCAGTGATCACCCCGTCCCTTAAGGGCCTTATGGCTTGTATATTTTCGGGAGTTTTACCTACCATTTCTTTGGCTTCTTTCCCGACAGCCAAAACCTTTCTGCTTTTTACATCGATAGCAACTATGGAAGGCTCATACATTATGATCCCTTTGCTTTGCATGTAAACCGCCGTGTTTGCGGTCCCGAGGTCGATGCCTATGTTGTTTGAAAACATACCTAAAAGCTTGTCAAGAAACATCTCCTCCTCTCCTTACAAGACTGCGTATATGTCCCTAAAGTTTCTTCCCATCTCATCCCAGTCAAGGCCGTAGCCTACGAGGAACTTGTTAGGAACTTCAAAACCCACAAAATCCGCCTCAAAAGGAACCTTCCTTGCTGACTTCTTATCTAAAAGCACGCACGTCTTTACCTGCAGGGGGTTTTTACCCTTGATATGGTCCACCACCTTAGAGAGGGTGAAGCCCGTGTCAAGAATGTCGTCCACAATTAGCACGGATCTTCCTAAAAGGTCTACCTCAACGTCCTTGAGGATCTTCACCTCTCCGGAGCTTTCCATGGATCCCCCGTAGCTTGCCACCCTCATAAAATCTACCGGAACGCTGAAGCTAAACTCCCTTACCAGATCCGAAACGAAGATAAAGGATCCCTTCAAAAGGCCAACCACTACAAATTCCTTTCCGAAAGAACTTTCTATTTCCTTTGCAAGTCCCTTTACCCTTTCCTTTATCTGATCCTCTCCTATAACCTTCTCGAGCTTCCTTCCCCTCAAGTGCATTACTTCCCCTTCAAGTATTCCTGTATCTTTTGTTCCATCAAGTCCTTGTAGTAGAGCTTTTGCCTTTTTAGACGCTCTATTTCAAGTTCAAGATCGTGGGTCATGGGATGGTGCTTTTCCATCTTCGCAATGTCTTTATCAAGCTCGTCGTGTTTGTCCTTCCACTCCCTGAACTGGGGATCCTCCTCATAAAGTTTTTTTATAACTTCTTCTCTATTCATAAGACGTCCCCCTTTTTGGGCTTAAAAAGTATTAAACCACACAACGAAGCGAGGTATCCTAACACGAGAGCTGACAGATTTCCCGCGAAGAGAAAAAAGAGGAAAGCTATACCGAAAGGCATACACAAGAGAACGTAGCTCCAAAAATACCTCCTCACCGCGGTGTAGCTCCAGTAAGGGTCCTGTGTGGAGACGGGGAACATCTTCTTCCTTACAAGTGCGGAGACACCATAAGAAACGAGCGTAGATAGGCCTATCAGAATGTAGACGTAAAGGAGGAGCTTCGGGCTCACAGGCATAGAGAAAAACTCGTAGGTGATCAAGGACGCTACGAAGAGGATCGTGATACCGGCAATGAAGGAGAGGTTAAACTGCTTTGCCCTCTTTATGAAGGTATCAACTCTGTCCTTATCCTGTTCTTTAGCCATAGAAATTCCTCTCTGCTGGGTCCTGTGGATACCATTACCACGGGAACTCCTAAGAAGTCTTCTATGAAGCTTATAAAAGCTCTCGCTTGGGAAGGGAGATCCTCTTCGGAGGATATACCCCGTGTGCTCGTTTTCCAACCTTCGAACTCTTCATAAATAGGTTTGCACCTTTCGAGTGTGCTCAGAGAGGAAGGGAACCTCTCTACCCTTTCTCCCTCCACCTCGTAGGCTACGCAGACCTTTACTTTATCGAAGCTGTCTAAAACGTCAAGCTTCGTTATTATGATTGCATCAAAACCGTTAGTTTCCACCGCATGCTTTAGAGCAACAAGATCTATCCAACCGCACCTTCTGGGCCTTCCGGTCGTAGATCCGTATTCACCCCCCAGATCTCTGAGCAAGTCTCCTTCCTTTCCTTTCAGCTCCGTGGGGAATGGTCCGTCTCCGACCCTCGTAGCGTATGCTTTTGTTACTCCCACTGTGTAGGCGTCCGCAAAGAACTTGGGAGGCAACCCGGTTCCGTTACAGAGTCCCAAAGCGGAAGAATTTGAAGAGGTAACGTAAGGGTATGTTCCCGCATCTACATCGAGCATGGTCCCTTGAGCGCCTTCAAAGAGGATCGAACCTTTAAAGTTAGCTATCAGCTGTGCCGTGTCGGTGACGAAGTCCTTGATCCGATCGTATATGGACATGTATTCTTGGACTATTTGATCTACGGTAGTTTCGAACTTTTCGCCGAAGACCTTCTCGGATATATCTTTGACGAACTCGACATTTTGCCTTACAAGTTCTTCGAACCTGTCTTGATCTTGGAGATCCGCAAGTCTTATTCCCCTCCTTCCATACTTGAACATATAAGCGGGCCCTATACCCCTCAAAGTTGTTCCTATCTTTCCCTTCTTTTCGAACAGGGCGTCCAAGTGTTTGTGATAGGGAAGAACTAAATGCACTTTGTCGCTCAAATACAGTCTTCCCTCGTAGTCTATACCCAAGGATTTTATCTTTGAAAGCTCCTCTTTTAGACCTTTCAGATCTACTACCATTCCCTGGGCTATCACGCAGGAGGTGTTCTTGTGGAGTATGCCCGTGGGCAGGTGGTGAAGGATGGTTTTGTGCCCTTCTACCACTACCGTGTGGCCTGCGTTGGCTCCTCCTTGGTATCTGACGTTGAGATCAAAACTTTCTGAAAGGACATCCACCACTTTGCCTTTGCCTTCGTCACCCCACTGAGCGCCGAGTATGACCAATTTTTTACGCATCAGGCCAACTATTTTAAGTTAGACAAAACCTTTTCTTTAAGTTTCTTGATCTCACCCCTTATAGGTCCTCCTCTCCAAGGGTCTTTTAGCGTTTCGTAAAGGTAGTTTCTTTCTTCATCGTCGTATTCTTCCCACTCCACACTCAAGAGCACCTCTTTTGCCTTTTGGGGAAGGAACTTTGGAGCTTTTCTCTTTGACATTTCGCACCACACGAGTGTCCACGCCCTTGCTAAAGCTAAAGGATGGTAGCCTCCACCTCCGAGGTATATACCTTCTCCTAAAATTTGCCTCGTTCTTTTGAAGATCTCGAGGAATCCTAAGTTGGAAAGCCTAAACTTAGAGAGAGGATCCTCCTCTAAAGGATCTGTCCCGAGTTGAAGTATGTAAACCTCAGGTTTGAAAGAGTCCGCTACTTCACCGAGTATGTCTTCATAGAGATACAGAAACTCGTCATCGTGAACGCCCTTCGGCATGGGAACGTTGAGGTTATATCCTTTACCCCTCCCTGAACCCCTCTCTTCGAGGAAACCCTTTTTGAAAGGAAAGGCGTATTCGGGAGACTGATGGAAGGAAAGAACAAATACCCTATCGTCTTCGTAAAAGGCGTCTTGAACCCCGTCGCAGTGATGGGCATCTATGTCTACGTAGAGGATCCGTTTAAAGCCCTTTTTGAGAAGATACTTCAGAGCTATAGCAGGATCGTTTATAAAGCAAAAGCCGTTAGCTCTGTTGGGATAAGCGTGGTGCATCCCTCCTGCAGGGTTAAAGGCGCTAAAACCTTCCAAATACAGGTCCACCGCTTGAATGGAGGATCCCGTTGCTAATACGGATCCTCTAAACATAGCGGGAGAAACGGGATTTTCATAACTCCCAATGTTGTATTTTTCCCGCGCACCTTTGGGAACACACATACAACGATCCGCTTCCTTTAGGGTTTCTATGTAATCCTGGGTATGGAATAAAGTTAGCTCATCATCTGTAGCGGGTCTTCCTTCCACCTTTTCTTCAGCACTTATAAGATCGAGAGCCTCTAAGAATTCTAAAAGTAGGGACACGCGGGGAATCCTCAAGGGGTGATTTTTAGTGTATCTTAGTTTCCTGTATTTTAAACTTCCTATGAGTTTGGGCTTTCTCATATTTAAAGCTCCCTGTTTATCCCTTCTATGTAGATGGCCTCCATAATGTTTCTGGCTATAGGTGCTGCTACCTTTCCTCCCGATTCACCGTGTTCTACCACTACACCGATTATAAACTTTGGATCCCTGTAAGGGGCAAAACCTACGAACCACGCGTGATCCCTGAGCCTCCAAGGAAGTTTTTTCTTCTTCTTTCTTCCCCGAAGACCGCTCACCTGAGCTGTCCCGGTTTTACCCGCAAGGTCCACTATACGTGAAAAGGCTTTAGTTCCTGTTCCCTTCCTGACCACTTCTCTTAAAGCCCTCCTTATAACCGCGAAATCCTCCTGCTTTCCTTTTACTACTTTCCAGACTTTTTTTCTGTTTTTCCAAAGAACCTTACCCTCCGGATCCCTTATCTCCCTTATTACCGTAGGCCTGTATATCACGCCGTTGTTCACGATCCCGCTCATCATTAAAACCTGCTCCATCAAGGTAGACAGGATAAACCCTTGCCCTATACTCATATTTACCGTATCCCCGTCATACCAAGGCTCTCCGAACCTCCTTCTTTTCCAAGAGGGAGTGGGGAGGAATCCTCTTTTGACAGGGAGTTCAAAGGGGATCCTTTCTCCGTAGCCGAAAGCCCTTGCGTATCTGATTATGGTGGAAGGCCCAAGGTCGTAGCCAAAGGAGTAGTAATAAACGTCGCAGGAGTCCTGAAGTGCTTTTATAAGGTTTACCGATCCGTGCCCTGCCCTGTTCCAGCAGTAGAATCTTCTGTTTCCTAAAAAGAAACTTCCCGTGCAAAGAACCCTTTCCCAAGGCGAAGCGGTCTTTGTGTCTAAGATAGCGAAAGACACGGGAACCTTGAAAACGGAGGCGGGGGGATACCTGCCCATAAGGGCTCTGTTGAACATGGGCTTTAATTTGTCCCTGGATAATCTCTCCCACTCTCGATAAACGGTGTTGGGATCAAAGTCGGGAAAACTCGCCAAGGCTAAGATCTCTCCGGTTTTTGCGTTCATTACGATCACAGCACCGGCGGGCTGGCCCGAATCTTTGAAAACCCTCTCCACTATCCTTTGAATCCTTACATCCACGGTCGTCACTACCGTGTTCCCCTTCACAGGGTTTTCCTTGCTCAGGATCTTTACTACCTTACCTAAGGCGTTCACCATAACCTTTTCCCTTCCGATCTTTCCCAAGAGAACACCGTCGAAGGCCCTCTCAAGGCCCATCTTACCTACAAAGCTTTTCGAAGTTATCCTATCCCCGAGCCTCTTAAAATCCTTCTCGGACGGGTATCCCACGTAACCCACCAAGTGGGAAAGGGCGTTAGAGTAAGGATAAACCCTTTTAGGAACAACCTCTATAAAAACGCCCGGGAGCTTGTAGCTGTTCATATAAAAAACTTCCACCTCTTCTTGCGTCAAATCTTCTTTTACCCTTACGGGCTCAACGGAAGTCTTTGAAGTTTTCAAAATTTCCTGAAGATCTATGTTGAAGATCTTTTTAAGGTTTTTAGAAACCTCTCTGAGGGTTTCCCTATCTAACCTGCTGTGGTCCACGCTAAGGACGTATTTGGGAACGTCGTAAGCTATTTTCTTTCCGTTCCTATCGAGAATGTCTCCCCTCGGAGGGTAGATAAAGCGTTCCCTCAGATAATTCCTTCTGGCGAGATCTTTGAACTTTTCACCTTTTATTATCTGAAGGTAGAACAACCTACCGAGAATGAAAGTAAATATTCCTATTAGAAGCGAAACGAGAAAGAAAAATCTTCTCCTGCTCATCCGCAGTAGATCCTAACTGGTAAAATTAAAGACCATCATGGGTATATTAGAAGGAAAAAAGGCCTTGATCACTGGGGTTGCTAACGACAAAAGTATAGCCTACGGCATAGCTAAAGCCTTTCACAGAGAGGGTGCTCAGCTTGCCTTCACCTACGCTACCGAAAAACTGGAAAAGAGGGTAAGACAGATAGCACAGAGTTTCGGAAGCGATCTGGTAACCAAGTGCGACGTTACCTTGGACGAGGACATACGTAGCCTAAAGGAGTTTCTGGAGACCTCGTGGGGAGAACTGGACATAGTTGTCCACTCTATAGCTTTTGCACCGAAGGAGGAATTCAAGGGGGGAGTTATAGACACTTCGAGGGAGGGCTTTAAAATAGCTATGGATGTTTCCGTATACTCTCTAATAGCCCTCACAAGAGAACTCCTTCCCCTTATGGAGGGCAAGAACGGGGCGATAATAACCCTCTCTTATTACGGAGCGGAGAAGGTAGTTCCCCACTACAACGTTATGGGCATAGCAAAGGCGGCGCTGGAGAGCACCGTCAGATACCTCGCTTACGACATCGCTAAACATGGTCACAGGATAAATGCCATATCCGCAGGCCCTATAAAGACGCTTGCCGCTTACAGTATAACCGGGTTCCACCTCCTTATGGATCACACCACAAAGGTAAACCCATTCGGAAGACCTATAACCATAGAGGATGTAGGCGATACAGCTGCCTTTCTCTGTAGCGATTGGGCAAGGGGTATAACGGGCGAAGTTATTCACGTGGATAACGGCTACCACATAATGGGCGTGTTCGGGAGAGAAGAGGAGATAAAGAAAGAGGTTTTTCAAAAGTGACGCTAAAGCCTACCAAGGTTCCCCTGACCGCAAAGGACTTTGACGAAGAGAGGTGGGGCTACTGTTTCGGGTGCGGTTGTTTCTGCGGGTATTTAGCTTACTTTAAGGGATCCGAGTTTGTAGATCTCTACGGGCATCCTGCGGATCCCAACGGTGTGGGGAGCTTTTGCACCAAAGGGATAACTCTAATACAAGGTCTTTCGAAGAATCCTTTGAGGATATTAGAGCCTTTAAAGGAAGTGAAAGAACCGCCAAGAGACGGATCTAAGGTAGGCATCTTCCTCGACAGGGTTACCACGGACCTTGTAGACATGCTTAGCGCTCTCGAATACAGCCCGCACGTATACAGCGATGCCTTGGCTTTGGACTTTAAGGCGTCTACCCTGAAGCCTCAGGAGTGGCGCGATCAAAAGGTAATTTTGGCTTTAGAGTGTGAACCGGTCTTCTCGGAGGTCATGTTTACCCGCTGGTTGGTCGATGCTTTTGAAAAGGGAAGTTTCATAGTCTCTGTATCGAGCAGATATGCGACCACATCCGCAAAAGCTTCCAAAAGGTTGCTTTTGAACCCGCGAAAGGTGGTAGAGTTCCTTATTCAGCTCAGCGATGTGGTTTCGGGAAAAGTAAAGAAAGGCGACTGGGAGGAGATTAACCTCCTTGCGGAAGCCTTCAAAACGGTCCCCCAATCCTGCATACTCGTAGGGGAAACTATCCTGAGGAGTCCTTGGAGGGATCAAGTTTTCGGAGCGTTAGCCTCCATAAGAAAGGTGGTCCGCGTAAACTACTCCATAGTCGGAGACGTTTCGCCTGTAAAAACCAAAGGGTTGAAGGAGTTTCTTGAGGAGATCAACGATCTCGATTTCCTGATTTTGACGGGAAACCCTGCACGTTTTATGGATGATCAAAAGGCGGAGATCCTTAAATCTAAAGAGAGTCTATACCTCGGTCTTTTTCCCGATATAAGTGCGAACCTCTGCAAGGGTGTCCTACCCGTTAAGGCTTTTTGGGAAAGGGAATTTTGGGGCTACAGAAGTCTTCAGAGGGTTCCTCAGCGATCTCCCGCTGTTTGCAAACCGCCTAAAAGCGCTGTCTCTTTAAAGGAGATCATCCCCTCTAAAGCGGAGCCTCAAGAAGTCGATCTGTGGGAGGAAAAACCCTTTGTTGAAGACCTCAGCTTCCCTGAGGAACCTCTTGAGGAAGGGAAACTATATATACTTGCGGAAAATTACCTCACGGATCACCTCGGCCATTGGCACCCTTGGACCCACGGGATGGAAAGGGAGCAAAAGGTTTACGTAAACCCCGAGACCGCAAGGAAACTGGGATTGGAAAAAAAATTAGAAATAAGGGGCACGGAACTGCCCCTTGAAATTACCCCTAACGTTGCACCCGATACTTTCTACATTCCCTCAAGCTTTGAGGAATTTCAGCCTTTCGACCCGGGTGTGAGGGTGGGCAGACTGCTGTCGGAACCTTGGCTACGCGTTTGCACCTTTTCGTAAAGTTTTCCGAGGTTTTCGCTCCTTAAGTTGATCCAAGAACTTCTGTAGAGGTGAGCTTTTGGCCTCAAGGGGGTTTTTACCTTTCCTCTCAGAACCTTTATCTCACCTGAGTCTGTGGACATGGTTTGAGCCAAACTATCCCAGAAGGAAATGTCGTCAAAAGACCAAGGTAAGAAGCTTTTACCTTTTACGGTCCCCATGAGGCTGTCATAACTGCCGTTTGTCTCTCCCATGAGAGCCATGGGTATCTTCATCGTTCCCCTGACGGAGAGTCCGTAGGCAAAAGGAGATGCGACTATAAAGTGTTCGAGCTTTTCCGCAAGGGCTTCTAAGGTTTCCTGATCGTAGTATTCGCTCAAGTCTTCTCCGAATACAATGAGTGTGGATATTTCTCCTGCAAGGGCCTTTTCTATAACCTCACCTATGTCCGAGTAAACTTCTTTCAATCTACGGTAGATACCGTAAACGTTGGCCTCTTTCGGCAGAAGAAGAACCTTAAAGCCCTTCTCCTTTAGATCTTTTACCTTCTCGATAACCTTCTTGAGATCCTCTTCTTCAAAGTAGAAGGGAGTGACTACAACGAGGCCTTCTCCCTGGATCTTATCCAAATCTTCGATGTTTATAATCTCAGGTTCAAACTTGGCATCTCTATCTACCTTACCGACCTTGTAGACTTTACCCTTTATGTAGTAGCTCAAAACGGGAGCTGTAGAGGTTATGTCGTCACCTATAAGAACGTAGGTCTGTGCGGAGGTTATCTCCTCCCAAGAGGGTTGTTCGTAGCCTCCTAAAGCTTGAGCAAAAACGAAGTAGTCTGAAGTTTGAGGAGCGGTAACGTAGGCGTTTACCGCCTTTGCAACCTTCAGAACGCTCTCTATTATCTCGTTGGGAAGATGGCCGGAAAGAACGAAAGCGGTTTCCCTTGCGTGAACACTCAAGACCGAAGCAAGGAGGTTTACCAGGTTGCCCGCACTTTCTTCCCTTCCGTGAGCGTAAGTTTTAAGGAGTCTGTCCGTGTTCAAACTGTCGTATCCAAAAAACGCTTTGGTACATATGTTGAGATCTTCCGTGGGTTTCGTTCTGTATACCTTCCTCTTGGATCTCCAGTCTCCAAGACCGTATTCAATCTGAATTTCGCACCCTACAGGACACAGATTGCATCGGGTCAGGTCCTTTTGGAGTAGCCAGCTCCTTGACCAATACTTGAAGGGTTTGGAGATGATAGCTCCCACGGGACAAACATGAACGCATATACCGCACATTTCACAGGTGGAGGTATCCATAGGTCTGACCGCGGGAACTATGTTTGAATCAAACCCCCTGCTCTCAACGTAGAGGGCGTGAGCACCTACTATCTCATCACAAGCCCTCGTGCACCTGTAGCAGACCACGCACCTGTTGGAGTAATACTCTAAAAAGTCGCTTTCCCAATCGTGTTCTTCCCTCTCCTTCTCCAGTGCGGATATGGGAACTATCTGCTTTTGAGGTCCGTATATGGCTCCGAAGTTCTGCAGGTCACACTCTCCCGCCTTGTCGCATATGGGACAGTCCAACGGGTGGCGTGTCATGAGAGCTTGTAGCAAGTACTTTTGGTTTTCTTCTACGATCTTGCTCGTCCTGTGGGTCCTTATGATCATGCCGTCCTGAACCGGCGTGTTGCAGGATATAACGAGTCTGTTTATGTTCTCCCAGTAGACTACACACATCCTGCAGGCACCCGCTATGGAAAGTCGGGGATGATAGCAAAAGTAAGGTATATCTATGCCGTTCTCTAAGGCAACCTGCAGGACGGTTTTACCTTTTTCCGCTTCATACTCTACATCATCTATGATGATCTTGACCTTTTCCGCCATGGCAAAGCCTCCGAGAGGGATAATTTAAAAGGTAAGGCCGACACTTGCAAATACACTCTGGATCTCTATGTTAGCGGAAACATCTTGAACGTCGCTGAGCTTGAGCTTTTCGTATCTGTAGCCCGCACCTACAAAGAGCAGGGGAAGAAGCTTTAGCCTCGCTTCTCCGGTAAGGTCATAGAGGTAGTTCCCTTCAGCGGATATCCATCTGATCTCCCCGATCAGGGAAACCCTCGAAATGTTGAAGCTGAGGCCTCCATAAACCATAGGAATGGGAACGGTCGCGGTCTTTGACTCTTCAACCACTTGATTGTTTACCTCTCCCCTTATCTTGCCGTCAAAGTCAACTACCCTCACGTTAAGACCGATCTCTCCGTCCAAAAGCCCGTTGGTGAGAAGGCCCACAAATGGCAAGTTGTAGTATAGAGCTACATCGTAGTGATCTACTTTTACGGAAGTGTTAACGAGGGCGTCTTGGGTAAATGTAGTGTCTCCGTAGGTTATTTCCACAGGTATCTTGTTAGTTCCGTCAAACTTCATGGGAAGATACTGAAGGTATATGTTGGGTATTATGGGAAGTTCGAGCTTTAGGCGTGCGAAGGGTCTCGTAGTTTTATCAAGGCCGAGATCTCTTTCTAAGTCTATCTGCGTTCCCGTATCCGCGGGATACTGAATGTATCCGCTCGGGTCGTGGCTCATTGCACCTACGGAAACCTCCCCGTGGATCAGAGGTGCACCAAAGCTGAAGGTCCCCAGAGTGAGAATGGACAAGACAACCTTCCTCATAATACCTACCCTCCTCAGAACTTTAACATCTCCTCAAGGGTTACCTCCACACACTCCGCTATAGCCCTGAGGTTGTATCCCCCCTCGAGGGCAAAAACTACCGGACTGCTTAGATCTTTGCAAGCCTTCAAAATATTCGCCACTATCTTCCTGACCCCTTTCGTTGACACTTGAAGGTAGGTTAGGGGATCCGACTCGTGAAGGTCGTAGCCTGCGGAAACTATCACCAGGTCGGGTGAAAATTTGCTCATTAGCTTGGGAAGGAGAGAACTGTAGACCGGCTCGTATTCGGAGTCCCCCGCACCCGCGGGCATGGGAACGTTGACCGTATAACCTTCCCCTTTCCCCGCACCCGTCTCGGAGGTGCTACCCGTTCCGGGATAAAAGGGATACTGGTGTGTGGAAAAGTAAAAAACCGTATCGTCTTGATAAAAACTTCTCTGCGTTCCGTTGCCGTGGTGCGCGTCAAAGTCTATGATAAATACCTTCTTTAGGCCTTTTTCCCTTTGAGCATACCTCGCACCTATGGCTACGTTGTTAAAAAGGCAAAAGCCCATAGCCTTTGCAAACTCCGCGTGGTGCCCCGGGGGTCTAATCGCACAGAAGACACTCTTAAAGTCCCCTTCAAGGACCTTATCTATTGCATCGAGCAGGGCACCGACAGCGTGAAGAGCAACCTCATAGCTATCCTCGTTAGCGTATGTGTCCGGATCTAAAAAACCTCCCCCCGCTTTGCAGAACTCGTAAACTTCTTGTATGTAAGCTCTATCGTGGTTGTAAGCTACCTGATCCGGGGTAGCACGCCTCGGCTTTAGAAGTTCTACTTCCTTCAGTAGTCCTACCTTATCTATATGTTCCATTATGGAGATTAGCCTCTCTTTCCTTTCCGGGTGATCGGGGTAATCGTGCTTTAAGAAAAGATCGTCGTAGCACAAGCCTACTTTCAAAGGCTACCTCCTTACAATAATCATACATGACAAAGGGAGGTAAATTTGCTCTCGCCCTTCTTGTGATTATATTCCTTTCTGTTCTCTTTGCGGACTTTATAGCACCCTATCCTTACGACCTTCAGAACAGAAGCGGTCCTTATCATCCCCCTACGAGGATCCACATATTCAAGGACGGGAAACTCACATTCCCTTACGTGAACCTATACAGGCTCGAAGACCCACTCTTTAAAGTCTACAGGGAGGACAAAAGTGTATCCTGCAGACTAAAGTTCCTTTCAAAAACTCAATACGGCTTTAAGCTAATTTCCGTCGATCCCCCCTGCAAACTTTACCTTCTGGGTGCGGACAAGCTCGGGAGGGACGTTTTTTCAAGATTGCTATACGGCGGTCGCTACTCTTTGGGAGTTGGCCTTATAGGAACCGCGGTCACCTTCCTCATAGGATCGTTCATAGGCGGGCTTTCGGGATACTTGGGAGGAAAAGTAGATACGCTTACTATGAGGCTTGTAGAGGTAATAATGTCCATACCCGCCTTTTACCTGCTTCTTTCTCTGAGGGCTGTTTTCCCTTTGGAGATGTCCAGCGGAGAGGTATTTTTAATGATCGTGTTTATTCTCTCTTTCTTAGGATGGGCAGGGCTTGCCCGTGTAGTCAGGGGAATGGTTCTCTCTATAAGAGAGAGAGAGTATGTCCTCGCGGCGAAAACCTACGGGGCGGGGACCTTTCTCGTTCTCAGGAGGCACATTTTGCCCGGAACTTACTACTACCTTATAACGTCCGCCACCCTTACGGTTCCGGCCTATATTCTCGGTGAAGCGTCGTTGAGTCTAATAGGTTTGGGCATTCAGGAACCTCAACCCAGCTGGGGAAATATGCTCTCTGAGGTTAGAAACGTTACAGTCTTGGCTTCCTTTCCTTGGATGCTTTCACCGGGCGTGGCTATATTTCTGACAATACTTGCCTTCAACCTTCTCGGAGACAGCTTACTTAAGAAAAAATGAAGGTAAAGGTAAAGCGATCGGGAACGATCTTCATAGCCCTCACCCTGCTGATGGGAGGAGCTGCAGCCAACACCGGGAACAACCTGCTTTACATGATCGTCTCCGCCATGCTCTCTTTGATGTTACTTTCGGGTGTGATATCCATCTACAACTTAAGGGGACTGCAACTTCGCCTAATTCCTCCCGACGAGATCTTCGCCGGTAGGAAGACACGTTTTAAGATCCTCCTAAAGAAAGAAGGTCCTCTACCCTCCTTTCTTATCAAGATCTCTTCCAAAACAGATCAAGTTCTCCTTAGCAAGGTGTTTAAGGACTGGGTAGAGGCTTACATATATCTCTATTTTGAGAAAAGAGGGAAGGTTAGCAAAGTTACCTTAGAAGTTTCTTCGGATTTTCCTTTGGGTATGTTTGTCAGGAGCACGGAGGTAGAGGTAAATACAAACTTCATCGTCTTTCCTACCCCTTTAGAGACCCGTTTAAAAGTTTTATCTGACAGAACCCAAACCAACGAACAAAAGGGAGACAGAAAAAACAAAAGAGGTTACGAAGATACGGTAGGCCTAAGAGATTACTTTAACGATCCCATGAAACTCATTCACTGGAAAGTCTCAGCAAAGAGAGAGAAGCTTACCGTAAAGGAGACGGTGGAGATCTCCGACTCACCTGTGATCTTGAGCCTGGACCTCGTTCCGGGAGACGTGGAAGAGAAGGTGTCCCGTCTGAGCTACTTGGCTTTGAAGCTTTCGGAAAAGGGAATTCCGGTAGGTCTTGAACTTGGATCGGTTAGTATAAAGCCTGCACTTGGAAAGGCTCACCTCAGGAAGATTCTCACCGAGCTTGCCTTATTTTCCGTAAACGAAGTTGTAAAAGATCAAGCCTAAGTATTCTCGGAGTGCGGTGGAGCTATCGTAAAGGACGCTGTATTTGGGAAACAAGCTGAAAAGGTTATATTTAAGGTCGCTCCTAAAATCCGTAGGGTAAGGGGCTACATCCAAACCTGCGGTGCGAAAAGTTCTTGTTGCGCGTCTCATGTGAAAGGCGGAGGTAACGAGTATTACCTTCCTACACTTTATCCTTTCGCATATCCTCTTAACTCCTAAAGCGTTTTCTCTTGTATCCCTGCTGTTAATATCCAAGATTATCTGTGAAGGATCCACACCGAGGCCTTTCAAGAACTCACCCATCGTAGGGGAACCGCCGGAAAGTATAAGAGGCTTTCCTGTTTTTTTATGAAGAATGTAGCCTGCGATCAGTCTTCTAATTGTGCTCACTTTGAGAAAGCCTGACCCGTAAGATCCTCCTCCAAGAACGACGATGACGTCTCCGCTTGTGTCCCTGACGTTCCTAAAGGGTTTTTCAAGGGGATAAAAGATAAGATCCTTGAAAGGTTCTACTGAGAGTAGATACAGACTCAGAGCACCGCTAAGGGATAGTTTCCTGATTAAACTTCCTCTCTTGGCAAGGAGTCCGATCACAAGGAATAGAATTATGAATACTCCGGGCGGAAGAATGAAGTAGGAAATAATCTTCTTTAAAAAGAACATCAGCTACGCTTCTTTCTAACCGCTATGATTACGTTCTCAACACCCGCCCCTTTTGCGGTATCCATAACCTCCACTACATACTTGTGGTAGGCTCTTTCGTCCGCTTCTATTATCAAGTAGGAAGGTTTTAACTGCTTTAACTTCTCCTCAATCTGCCCTAAGGAGCTGGGTTTTCCCTCCAAGAGGAAAGATCCCTTGCTGGTTATTTGGACCTTAAGTGCCCTTATGCGTTGGGTTTGTCCCTTCTCCGCCTCAGGAAGCTTTACCGCTAAGAAGGTTAGGGGAGACTGAAAAGCCAAAACCGCTAAAAAGAGAAACACAGCAAGAAGGGTGTCAACGAGAGGAACCACGTCTATGTAAGCCCTCTCGTCCGCACCCAGCCTTCTTCTCCTCAGCCTCATACCTCACTCCAGCATGTTTAACAGATCCCTCGCTTCCCTTTCTATCTTTTCCAGAATATCGTTTCCCATGTTACGGAATATCCAGTAGGCAAAAAGGGCGGGTATTGCCACTATGAGACCGGTAGCCGCCGCGGTTAGGGCCTCACCTATACCCATAGAAAGGAGCCTGAGGGCTTCTTCAGTTTGAACGGAGGCGTATGCTGTAAAAACCTTTATAAGACCCGTTATGGTTCCGAAAAGACCCAGCAGTGGAGCTATTGAAGCTATGGCGGACAAGATCATTAGATTTTTCTCCACTTGAGGAACTACCGCGGACAGCTCGCTCTCAAGTAAGGGGATCAGATTGGCTTTACTTTTGTTCCCTTTAAGATACTCGTCTATGACGAGCGCGAAGGCTTTTGAAAATGGATCGGGGTTGGCCTGGAGAAGCTTTTGAGCTCCCTCTACATCTCCTTTCTGAAGGAGGATCTTTACCTCTTTCAGATTTTTAGGGAGGTATGCGGAGAGTCTCAGGTTGAATACCCTCTCTACTATAAATACCCAGGAGATTATGGAAAGAATTATCAAAGGATACATTACGATACCGCCCTTTTCGATGATCTCAAGAAGAAGTTCCATTCCCCTTCACCTCGCACTTGGGTAATTTCTTCCTCAAGATTTTAACCTTCTTCAGGTCTTCTTTATATATGCGTTTCATATCGATCTTCTCAAGAAGACAGGAAGCGTCCCTTTTAGCTCCCAACTTTAGGAGTATCTCCGACGCGTGAATTATGCTCTTGTTATAGTAAGGTTGAACACCTTCCGCTGATAGTATCACCTCAACGAAGTATTCAAGAGCTTTTCTCGGCTTTTTATCTTTCAAGCTTAAGCCTTTGAGATACAAGGCTCTGTTTCTAACCTGCGGATCTTGTGCCTCCAAGGCTATGTCAAGATACTTGATCTTTCCGGTGGATCTGAAAAGGTCGAGGGCCACTTTTTTCAGGTCTTCGTCGTTTGGATTTTTTTCAAATAACTGATTAAACAGGGGAACAGCCTTTTCGGGGTTTTTGTTCACATATATTTTGAGAGCTTCCTTCCTCTCCTCGTAGGATCCCTTAGCCAAAAAGTCCGCAAGTTTTTCATAGTTTCCTTCCTTCAGATAAAGATCTTTCAAAAGTTCGGTAGCTTTCTTTTTATCTTCTCCTATCCCGTGCTTTATGGCTTCTTTCAATAGCTTTTCTTTCTCCGTAAGGTTTTCCTCGATCTGGGCAAGCTTTAAAAGGGCTTTGGCTCTGTATCTGGGTTCTTTGAAAAGATCTTTGAGGATCTCTTTGGCCTTTTCCTTGTTTCCTTCTTTAAGATACACCTGAGCGAGCTGGTATTTAAGATCGGGTATAAAAGGGCTGTTTGGGAATTTTTCCATGATTTTAGTAGCTATTTCTTTGAGATCCTTTGAAGGGTTCTGTAGTTCAATCTGGGCCAAAGCCATAAGGGCTTCGGTAGCTTCCACACTGTCAGGCTTTTCTTTCAAGATCTGAAGGTAGAGGTTTTTGCTCTTGTGTAGTCCCCTGCGTTGTAAAGGGAATCCGCAAGCTTGAGGAGAGCCTTGGTTCCCACTCTCTTGTCGTAGACGAGATCAGAGAATATTTCTGAAGCTTTTAGGTAATTTCCCTCTATAAAGTAAGACATGCCGATGAGGTAATCCTCCAGAGGGTTCCCACCCTTCAAAAACTCTCTGGCGAGCTTTCCGTTCCCCATAGCTATTGCGGACCTGGCCTTTAGTATCCTCGCTCTATCCGATCTGTCCTCCTTCAATAGCTTGAGAACATCCCCGTATCTTCCCCAGTTGAAGAGTGCTACCGCTTTCGTGTAGGGCTCTTGAAACACTTCGTAAGCCTTAGCCCAGTCTCCTACCTTCAGAAGTATCCATCCTGCAAACTGGTTATACACCTCCGGGTATGTGGTCTTAATCTTTTCCAATATTCTCGCCATAGCATCGAACTTGCCCAGCCAGTAGAGGCTTTCAAGCATCCAAAGGTAGTGTTCCTTTAAAGGGTCTTCCACTCTACTTAGAGCTTCGTAAGCCCTTTCGTAGCTCCCTTCCCTGATAGCGGAAAAGGCCGCGTATAAAAACTCCCCGCTCCTTATAAAATCCTCGTAGGCTTCACCGTAGGAACCTTCGTTGTAAGCTATTATCCCTGCGTTCCTTAGGGATCTCTTGTCTTGAGTTACCCTGTAAGCTATCCTGCCTATCCACTTGTCCCCGTATGAAGCTATCAACAGAAGGTTGTTTGAGAGATCCTCTCTCGAAAGACTGAGGAGAGAAGCTATTTCGTAAGTTTTTCTAAAGCTCCCTTCCTTGAATGCGAGGACACCCAAGTAGTAGAGAGCAATATCCCTGAATCTCCCTTTCGTATACTTTTCAAACACGGATTTTGCTTCTTGAGGATCCTCGTCCAAAAGGAGAATAGCCTTTCTTATCTCGGTGCTCTCCGGGTATAGGTCGTTTATTTTCCCTTCCTTTAAATCTCTCAAGTAAGAGCAGTAGAGTTCAAAGATCGTTTCTGAACAGTTAACATCGGGAAGGGCTTTCCTCCTGTAAGCTTCGTGGATCGATCTCCAGAAAGGATGATGCTTTGCTTCGGGAGGTTTGAGATCCTTTTGAAACTCAATAGCGTAGAGAGTCTCACATGAGGCAGGATGACCGGGACAGTTTTCTCGAAGCAGGATCACAGCTGTTTCCTTTTCACCTCTTTGGAGTTCAATCACAG
>WFYK01000149.1 GCA_015490105.1 Aquificaceae bacterium
ATAACCTGAGCTGGCTGGAAAGGGAAACCGATAAGAGCTTCCACGAAGAAGAGGTGGCAGAAGTCCTTATAGAGGAATTTTCCAAGGATCTACCCCTAAATGAGATTAAAGACATCCCCCCTGAAGCCATTAAGCTGGCGGACAAGCTAAAAGAAGAGCTTACTTCGGAGGAAACAACAATGGAAGACACGGGAAAAACCCACAGGCTTATAAAGATAAGGGAAGGTTTCTTTGTAAGAAACGCCCTTTTAAAGAGGGGAGATGAAAAAGCAAGGGTCAGTTTCGTGGTGGAGGAAGGAAAGGTGTCAAGGGTCAAGGTAGAAGGAAGCGGTTTTGATTTCCTCAGGAGGTTAGAGGGTGTTCCCTACTCCTACGAAGACCTAAAAAGCGCCCTTGAGGTTATAATGCCGAAAGAGATAAACGTTCAAACTGAGGATATACTTAAAGCCCTCTATGAATAGGGAAAGGCTCTGGGACTTTGTAGAGAGACTGAAGAGGGGTGTAACCGTTTCAGATATCACAGTATTCTCCTTGGAACCCAAGAGGGGTAGGTTTGCGGAGGAGATAAACCTTGAACTTTTCGCCCGCAGAGGAAGTTCAAAGCGAAGGCTTTTGTATATGAAAATTTTCCTCGGAAGGGGTCACTACAGGGATTGGATAGAGGTGTTCGGGATATCGGCAGAGATCTTCGGAGTCCTCTTCTTTAAAACCGAGGTTAAGGAGTTTGTCCTTGATAGTATTGCCCCACTGACGGGAAGGCTTTTCTTTGAATACTATGAAGACAAAGAAACAACTCGCCAGCTCTCCTTAGGAGCTCCCCCTCCATTGACCGATTTGGGATTTTCCATAGCCATGAGGGGTTTTACCTATTTTAAAGACTGGTATTTCCCCGAGGGTCTTATGGAAGGAGGGCACAAGCTCCAAGCGGAGAAGCCTGTAAGCGAAGAACACCTAAAAAAACACCTACGAAGATTGGAAGAAGAGCTTAAGGCTTTTCTGAAGAGGTGTTCCGATGAAGAAATAAAAGTTAAGATACTCAACAGGTTCCAAAAGCTCAAGGAACAGTTCTAAGGTTTTAGGGTGGTCAGTTCTCCAACCACCACCTTGATAAGCTCAGATAAGCTAAGGTTCTTGCGGGTTTTGTAGTTGAACCTGAGGGGAAGTTTCTCCAATGTCTGGATTTGAGTCCAGTCCTCTTGGGAGAGGTTTTCTATATCCGCTTCAAGGAGAACCCCAAGAGGTTTCTCATTCGTATCACCGTCGTAAAAAATTACTATGAAGTTGCTATCTCCCCAGTAGTCTCCTTCAGTCCACCTTTCGGGATATGCCCACCATATCTCTAAATAGTGATCACTTCTTATTGCGCTTTCGTCTATATGAAACGTAGATAACGTAGATATAGTTGTTTTTGTCATCCAATTCTCCTAAGGTTAATTTAATCCATGCGTCTCTATCCCGCAAGTGAGGAGCTAAAAATTCTCTGACTTCCTTGGAAGGTGCAAAAACCATAAACCCCTTCTTCTTTGGATCTCTTTCCCACTCAAGTTTGTCCAAACTGACTATTCACTCTACCACTTTTCTAAAATCCCTGATAGCATGCCCGTGCTTTTTCTTATCAAGTTCTTCTTCCTCTTTCCCATACCATACACTTTCTCGGGGATTAACCTTGTCTTTGCACTTTCCTCTGAACCTTCCCACTTTCACAAGCTTCCTATATTTACCGTCCTTAGATATTACTTCTACTTCCGTCCCCACAGGTAGGTCATCAGGTATGTCCTTCCACCTATATATCCTCATTCCCTTTCCCGTCTTCATTCTAAGGGAGCTGTTTTTGAAAAACTCTTTTATAACGGACTTTGACAGGAGTAAGTAAAAAAAATTATCCTACTTTTGTAAAGGAGGTAAGAAAACATGGAGAGAGAACAGGAAAGACCAAGGGTAGTTGAAGAAAGCATATGGGTGGCGGGGGAAGCCATAAAAAAGGCTCCCAAGCTCAGAGGTATTCCCACGGGTGTGGAAGGACTGGATGATCTTTTCTTTCACGCTCAGGTGGAAAAGGGAAAGGTGGTCAAAAAGCCCCTTGGAGGTATACCCGAGTATGCGGTGGTGAACCTAACAGGCGTATCCGATACGGGGAAGTCCCTTATGGCAGAGCAGTATGCTGTCATGCAGGCAAGCAGAGGTGAAGCAGTAGCCTTCGTCACGGTGGAAAGTCCAGCCCCCTTCGTGACCATGAGTTTAAAGGAAAGGGCGACCGCCATGGGAATAGACTTTTCGGAGATAGAAAACAAGATCATCCTGATAGATGCGGCGAGCCACAGCACCCTCAGGGAAAACATCCCCAACCTCCTTTCAACCCTCGCTTACGCCATAAGGACTTACAAGGTAAGGCATACGGTTATAGACTCCATAACGGGACTTTATGAAG
>WFYK01000150.1 GCA_015490105.1 Aquificaceae bacterium
GATCCTTTAGGGAAGATAAAGGAGTTCTTCCACAGGTTTAAAACTCCGGATGATGAGGATCTACCGAGGTTCTGGGGAGGACTGGTCGGTTATATAGCCTACGACATTATCAAGTTTTACGAGCCTGTCCCGGATGAAAATCCCGATCCGGTAGGGGTATTCGACTACTACCTCGTTCTAACTGATCTCGTGATAATCTTCGACAATCTGACGGGAAAGGTAAAGGTTCTTTACCCTCTGATAGTAAGGAGAGGTTTAGGTGATTAGGTGAAGTTAGGGAGGCGGACAATAGAAGAGACCGTGGAACTCATTAGATCAAAGACCGCCCCTCCCATACAAGTCCCTCCCGAGAGTAAAGATTTCCTTTGGAGATCTAACTTCACCAAAGAGGAGTTTGAAAGTGTAGTGAGGAAAGCAAAAGACTACATAGCTCAAGGGGATGTTATACAGGTAGTTTTATCTCAGCGTTTCCAAAGGAAGTTCGAAGGAAAAGCGGAGGACGTATACAGGGTTTTGAGGTTTTTAAATCCTTCGCCGTATATGTATCTTTTGGACTTCGGAGAGCTGAAGGTAGTCGGTTCTTCTCCGGAAGTGCTTGTGAGGGTAGAGGGGAAGAGGGTTGAAACGAGACCCATAGCCGGAACACGCCCGAGGGGTAAGACAAAAGAAGAGGATCTTATGCTTGAGAAGGATCTGATCAGTGACGAAAAGGAGAAGGCGGAACACCTGATGCTGGTAGACCTTGCCAGAAACGATCTGGGACGCGTGTGCGAAATAGGTAGTGTAAAGGTAGAAGACTTTATGAGGGTGGAGCGATACTCCCACGTGATGCACATAGTGAGTGATGTGGTGGGAACATTAAAGGAGGGTGCGGACGCACTAGACGTTTTGAAAGCTACCTTCCCCGCAGGAACCGTATCGGGAGCTACTAAGGTCAGGGCTATGCAGATAATAGAGGATCTCGAACCTGAAAAAAGGGGTGTATACGCGGGAAGCGTTGGATACATCTCCTTCCAAGGGAACATGGACATGGCGATAGCCATAAGGACCGCACTCATAAGGGACAGGGAGGTTTTCGTTCAAGCGGGAGCGGGTATAGTCGCGGATTCCGTCCCCGAAAGGGAATGGCAGGAAACTGTTAACAAAGCTAAAGCCCTGATGAAGGCGGTCGATTTGGCCCAGTCAGTCCACGTAGAGGGAAAGGTCCGGTAGGGAAAACCTCTTTCTGATCTCCTCCGCTATCAGAAAGTTGTAAAGATCTTTGTCTTCCTTGAATTTTGCCAGACGTCTCCTTATGCTTATCTTTTCTTCCTTTGAAAGTTTGGCCCAAAAGCACTTGAGAATCTCTTTTTCCAATTCCTTCAAAACCCTGTAGGCCTGCTCTTCAGAGGAAGGCTTTTCCACGTTAACGGAACCCAAGATCCCCTCCGCGAGGGCAAGCTTTCTTTCAAACGCTTCTTTCCAGTTAAAGGGTTTCTTTGCGGTTTGGGATCTTTTAAAGGACTCGTAGCGGGCCATTATCTTCTTGAAACATAAGAAAGCGGGATATGTATCCCGTGCGGGAGGAGGAAGCTCACGGTAGCAATCTTTGAGCCCTTCCTTTACTACCTCCTCGGGAACACCGTATTCGGAGAGGATCTTAAGAAACAGCTTTTCCCTCGGAGACAAGAAGAAGGAGGATCCCTTTATGTTTATCAGGAACTCTTCAAGATTCACTTTATTAATGCTACCGCAACGCTAACACTCCTTTCATGGGAGAGGGAAACCACGATCCTCCTGTCGCCTAATATCTCTACAGCTTTTCTGTCCCTTATGTTCACCCGTGCGGGTTTTCCTAAGTTTCCTAAAACCTCTATGTCTTTAAACTTCAGCAGGTATCCGAACTCAGCGAAGAAGGCTTTTAGAACCGCCTCTTTACAGGCCCAGCGCGAAGCAAGGCACGGGATAGGGTCTTTGAACCTTTCACAGTATTGAATCTCTTTTTCGGTAAATACTCTCTTTCTGAACCTATCACCGAAACGTTTTATTGCCTCCCTTATCCTCTCGTTTTCTACTACGTCAACCCCTAACATCTTTTGCTTTTGAAAGGATCTTGTTAACGTAATCTCTGGTCTCCTTAGGAACCCTGCTCAAGATCTCCTCCTCGTTTGATACTTCCTCCAGGAGCCTTCTTAAGTTCCCTTCACCCCAGTTGTAAGCGATGAGAACGAGGGTCCAGCTTTTGAATTTTTCCTTCAAGTATTTGATATACTTGACCGCTGCGAGGGTGGACTTAAAGGGATCTAAGCGTTCGTCCACCTCTTTATCCACCCTCAAGCCTAAGGCCCTTGCGGTCCCCTCCATCAGTTGCCAAAGTCCTACCGCACCCTTATGGGAAACAGCTTTAGGATCGTAGGAGCTTTCCACTTCGGGGATAAAGGCAAGCCACCCGGGGAGGTTTTCCTTTTTCAAGATATCCACTATAAAGTCCTTGATATCTTCCCGGCCGTTTAGAGGTTGATTTTTGCGATAAGCTTTGAGCAGGTAATCCGCTATACCTACGCCTCCCGCTTTGGCCATTTGCCTGCTTACCGAGTCCAAAAACATGTCATAGTAAAGTCTCTGAGGAAAGCTCTTGCCATTCACGAGAGGTCTGAAGGCACTTTTGAGAACCTCCTTCAGCAGGACAGCTTCGAACTCTTGAGCGACTTCCTTGAAAGATTTCTTCCTGAGATCAGAAAAGTTGTTAGGCGGAGGGGAGAACCAAACCTTCATAGGACCTCCAACTTAGCCTTCAGTGCACCCGCTTCCTTTATGGCTTGCAGAACGGATATGATCTCCCGCGGTGTTGCACCTATTTTGTTGAGAGAATTTACAAGCTCTCCTACCGTGGATCCCTTTATGGGAACTAACCTCCTTTCTTCCTCTATTACCTCAAGCTCGGTTCTCGTTGTTTTCTCCGTTGTTCCCAGGGACAGGGGAGGGGGTTGAGAGACCTCTTGTATTTCTTTTACCTTTACCATCAGGCTTCCCACCGCGACCGCTACCGGGTCTATCTTAACGTTACCACCAAGGACCACCGTTCCCGTCCTGCTGTCTACAACTACCTTTGCAACCGTGTAGGTGCTAACCTCAAGGTTTTCTATGGTGGCTATAAAGTCCACAGGGCTCATATCCGAAGGGATTGTCACCTTCACGGTCGCACTATCCAGAGCCACAGCGGTGCCCTTACCGAAA
>WFYK01000151.1 GCA_015490105.1 Aquificaceae bacterium
AAGGCAAAGCCTAAAAATCCGAGAATAAATATAACGAGCCCCATGCTCATCCCTCCCTTCTGAATTCCTCTTTTAAAATTTTAAGCTCCCCGTCCTCGTTTACTATATAGAGTCTTTTGAAGCCCACGTCTTTATAAGTGTCCGACCTGTATACTTGCCTGAACTCCGCAACGTAATACTCCACCTCTGGACTGAGCCCTCTTCTGAAAGCAACGATGGTGGGCTTTTCTATCTCAACCTCTATCCACTTTTTGCCAAGGATCACCCTCCTTTTATACCTCTCCCAAGCCTTTATTCCACCGCCCTTCCAAGTGAACTTTTTAGAGTAAAGGGATATATACCTTTCAAAGTCCTTATTCTCCCAAGCCTTTTCCCATTCTTTTAGAAAAGCCTTTACATCGTCGATGGGAATGTTTGTAGGTATCTCCTTAAATACCGCTATCAGTGTGTTTTCGGGGACGATCTTTTTGACTATCTCCCTAAGATCCCTGTTGTCCGCAACCACACAACCGCGGGTGCTGAAAGGGATTTGGTTCCTATTTTCCTCGTCGCTTCCGTGAAGCCATATACCGCTTCCTCCTTTGCCGAGCAGTTTATCAACGGGGTTGGGGTAATTCAAAACGACCGCTATCCCACCATACATTTTGGGAAGTTTGTGTGGGGGTATAAACTCGGTAAAGTAGTAGATCCCCTCGGGAGTCCTTTTATCTCCTTCTCTCCACTTGTCTTCCCAATCCCTGCCGGTTGTGACTGGATACATAGCTTCGAGTTCCTTTCCTTTGTAAACGAACATATACTGGGACATCTTCTCCACCAAGAAGAGATACTTTTCCGGAGGATTTTCAACTATAACTGGGGGTGGATTTTTGAAGCGATCTCTTAGGATCTTCTCTATCCTCTCCCTAAAAGGCTGGGGATCTTCCACCTTTCTAATGAGGAAGTTAAATCTAAAGTAGGAGGGATTGTAAGAGGGCTTTTCCTTTATAGAAGCAAGATACCTTTCAAGAGCACCCTTGAGGTCACCTTTCTTTTCCAGGAAAACTCCTTCCGCAAAGAGATGCATGTAAGCAGGGACTTCTATCTTCTGAAGGTCAAAAAGGGCTTTAAGAAATTGGATCTCCTCTTTTGAAGCCTTTCCCTCCCAGAACTTCAGAAAGGGCTTTATAGGGTCCCCTTTCTCTAAAGGATGGTCTTCCGAGAAAGCTACGCTAACCGCCAGAAAAATTCCCAAGATCTTCCCCAGCTTCCCCCTCACCATAGCGGAATAATTATAATTTTCTCTGAGATGCTTGAGCTTTTAACGGAAAAGTTTAGTGAGAGTCTTTCCAAGCTAAGGAAAGCAAGAAAGCTCTCGGACAAGCTTATAAACGACACTTTAAGAGAAATAAGGCTTGCCCTATTGGAAGCGGACGTAGACTACCAAGTAACAAAGAACTTCCTCAAAAGGGTAAGGGAAAGGGCACTTTCTAAAGAGATAAAGAAGGATCTTTCCCCTGCGGATCAGGTAATAAGCATAGTTTACGAAGAGCTCGTTAACGTCCTCGGGGGAGAAAAGGCGGATCTAAACAAGGGAACCGTCCTCTTTGTAGGTCTTCAAGGAACCGGAAAGACTACCACCATAGCTAAGCTTGCTAACTACCTAAAGAAAAAAGGTAATTCGGTGGCGGTTTCTTCGACCGATGTAAGACGTCCCGCTGCGATGCTCCAGCTTGAGAGACTCGCCCAGAAGATAGGAGTCCCTTATTACAGCTTTGAAGAAGGCCTTAGTGCGGAAGAGATAGCAAAAAGAGCGGTGAAAAGAGCTAAAGAGGATAAGGTGGATTACCTTCTTCTGGACACCGCGGGAAGGCTTCACATAGACGAAGATCTTATGGAAGAGCTAAGGAGGATAAAGGAAATAGCTCAGCCTTCGGAAGTGCTTTACGTTGCGGATGCAATGCAAGGCCAAAGCGCTCTGGAAACCGCAAAAACCTTTCATGAGATCCTCGGCCTCACGGGAGTGGTGCTCACCAAGATGGACGGAGATGCGAGGGGAGGTGTGGCCCTCTCGGTAAAGGAAAGTATAGGTGTGCCGGTAAAGTTTGTAGGTGTAGGTGAAAAGGTTGAAGATTTAGAACCCTTTTATCCTGACAGGATCGCTCAAAGGATCCTCGGTCTCGGAGACATTCAGTCCTTGGCGGAGAAGGCCCAAGAGGTCATACCCGAAGAAAAGGCTCAGCACCTCTCCGCCAAGGTTATGGCGGGCGACTTTGACTTGGAAGATCTGAGAGAGATGATAAGGATGATAAGGAACATGGGACCTTTGGATAAGCTCCTTGCCATGATCCCCGGAATAGGAGCTCAGATAAAGAACATAAAAGTGGATGAGAAGCAGTTCAAGAAAATAGAGGCGATCATAAACTCCATGACTCCGGAGGAGAGGAGAAATCCGAGGATAATAAACATGAGCAGGAAAAAGCGCATTGCTAAAGGTAGCGGAACCACCGTCTCGGACGTAAACAAGGTATTAAAGCGTTACGAAGAGATGCGAAAGATAATGCGTAAACTCAAAGGTATGGCGGGCCTTCCCTTCGGGGGAAGGATGCCCTTTAGGATATGAAGATCGTATATCTCCCAGAGGGTGCGGATCTTGACGCACTGTCGAGTGCATTTGGGGTCCAAAAGATCTTTGAAGATGCCTACCTTTTAAAGCCATCAAAATTATCAAAGAAAGCGGGAGGAGCTTTTAAAAGGTTCAAACATCTCTTCAGGATTGTTGAAGATGTCCCTCAAGAGCCTTTCGATCTCGTTCTGGTAGACAATCAGCACCTTCCGGAAACCATAAAAAATTTCAACGATCTCATCGTATACGATCATCATCCTAAGGAAATCTCAAACTACAGAGGAAAGATAGAAGAGGTCGGTGCAGCGACCACCCTCGTCGTGGAAGAGATAATCCAAAAAGGTGTGGATATAAATCCTGAAGAAGCTACCCTCCTTGCCCTTGGCATATACGAAGACACGGGGAACCTAACCTACGAAGGAACTACGCCAAGAGACTTAAAGGCTTTGGCTTGGTTACTGGAAAAGGGTGCAAACTTAAGGGAAATAAGGGAGTTTTCTTTGGAGAAGTTCACTAAAGATCAAATAGAAGCGGTAAGCCAGATCCTCTCTTCCGTGGAAAAATTTTTCTTAGATGGCCTTACCGTCGCAATAGCCACCGCAAGGCTTGAAAAGTATCAGCCTGATCTCAACAGCCTTCTTTACGAGGCGAGAGACCTTAAAGAAGCGGACGCTTTTTTTGTAATCGTTGAAGCGGAGGGGAAAACCTACCTTTTTGGAAGATCCCAAACACCCAAAATCGACGCGGGAAAAATTCTATCCCTCATCGGAGGCGGTGGCCACCCTCAGGCGGGAGCACTCAAGGTAGAGAATGTCCCGGCGGAAAGACTAAAAGGATTGCTGGTGAAGATCTTAATGGGTCAGACCGTTAAGGTTAAGGTATCAGAGATAATGAGCAGACCTCCTTTTACTTTAAGTGCTCAAACTCCCGTCAATGTTGCCCTTGAAGAGCTGATAAAGAGAGGCTTTGCAAATGCACCTGTCGTAGATGAAAGGGGAAAACTCTTAGGTGTCGTTTCAAAGAAGGCTCTCCTTAAAGTGGTAAAGATCTACCCGAACGCTAAGGTTGAGGAGTTTATGTCTCGCGATGTGGTAAGCCTTAAGGAGGATGCGTTCCTCTGGGAGGCGGAAGAAATACTTACCCGTTTAGGTCAAAAGCTTATCCCCATAGTTAGGGATGGGCGTGTAGTAGGTGTTATAACGCGATTGGATCTACTCCAAAGAATGAGGGAAGACACAGCACCTTTGAAAACTTCGGGAAGAAAAATAGATCTTCCCCGTCACCTTAAAGATCTCTTGAAAGATATAGGTGCCATAGCCAGCGGAAAAGGCTTTAGAGCTTACCTTGTAGGAGGTGCGGTCAGAGACATCCTGCTCGGAAAGGAAGTTTGGGACGTGGACGTGGTTATAGAGGGAGACGCTATAGATGTTGCCCGCTCTTTTGCTGAAAAGTATGGGGTTAATCTCCATCCTTTCGATGAATTCGGAACAGCCCACATAAAGGTAAAAGGTGTCAAGATTGAGTTTGCGACCGCTCGAAGGGAAAGCTACCCCGCTCCCGGATCTTATCCTCAGGTAGAGAGGGCTTCCCTCAAGGAGGATCTCTTCAGGAGGGACTTTACTATAAACGCGATGGCTTTATCCTTGAACGAAGGGGATTTCGGAACACTGATCGATCTCTTCGGAGGCCTAACAGATCTCAAGGAAGGGATAATACGCGTCATACATACGGTAAGTTTTGTAGAGGACCCTGTTAGGATCCTCAGAGCCTTGAGGTTTGCTGGAAGGTTCGGGTTTAGGCTCTCTAAAAATACGGAAAAGCTTATGAAGTCCGCTATAGAGAAGGGGCTTTTGAAGAACGCTCCCGTGGGGAGGGTGAGTAATGAAATAAGGCTGGCTCTTCGGGAAGATAGACTTCTTGAAATTTTAAGGCTTTATAAAAAATTCCGTATATTCGAGAACCTCTTTGAAGGTTTCTCTTGGGACAGGGACCTCGAAGATCGTCTTGAAAAGCTCAAAAGAGTAGTCAACTGGCACTCTTTAGAGTTTCCTCAGGAGCGTCCCGACTACGGTTGGATCTACATGGTTCTAATCCTAAGCAGGTTGGAAAAGTCCAAAGGTTTGAAGATCCTTTCTTCTCTGAGTGCACCCGCTTGGGCAAGGGAAACCTACACATTTCTTAAGGAAAGATTTAACAGCACCGTCCAAAAACTCAGAACCGCTACAAGGCCTTCGCAAATATACTTTAATCTCAAGGGGCTTCGCATCGGGGAACTGCTACTTTTGATGACCGTTGAAGATATTTCCCAAAAGGTTAGAATTTTCTTAGAAAAGCTTAGGAAGGTGAAGGTTCCTCCTGAGGAGGTGGAGAGATTGAAAGCCAAGGGTCTGAAAGGCAAGGATCTGGGGAAGGCCCTCGAAGAGATCAAGGCTTCTATTATGGATAAGGCAGATCATAACCTGCTACCCACGGGAGGACTATCCTTATAGTTAGGTAAATTTGGAACTAAAGGAGGTGGTGCCATGAGCTTCGAATACAACGAGAAGGTTTTAGATCACTTTTTGAATCCGAGAAACGTTGGTGTTCTTGAGGATGCTAACGGCGTGGGACAGTGTGGTAATCCCGCTTGCGGAGATGCTATGCTCTTTACCATAAAGGTTAACCCCGAAAACGACGTTATAGAGGATGTAAGGTTCAAGACCTTCGGTTGCGGATCCGCCATAGCGGTCAGCTCCCAGCTCACGGAGATGATCAAAGGAAAGCCCATAGACTACGCACTCAACCTGACCTATAAGGACATCTTCGACGAGCTTGGAGGACTTCCTCCCCAGAAGATCCACTGCACCAACCTTGGTCTTGAGACCCTGCACGTTGCCATAAAGGACTACCTCCTCAAGCAGGGAAGGGTGGAAGAGGCGGCGAAGATACCCGACTGCTACGAAGAGGAGGAAGAGGAAGAACACAGCGAGTTTGAGTTCCTCAACACCTAAGATGGATCGTCCGAGGGCGGTCGCACTTCTAAGTGGAGGGCTGGACAGCACCTTAGCTGTCCGCCTCTTGCTGGATCAAGGCGTCGAGATAAAAGCTTTGCACTTTTACACGGGCTTTTGTATCACCGAACACAAAAGGCGCCTTGGTCTCAAGCGGGAGGACGGACAGCAGTATGTAAATCCTGCGTTGAAGGCGGCCGCCCAACTCGGAGTTCCCATAGAGATAGTGGATATCTCCGAAGACTACTACAGGATAGTGCTAAATCCCAAGTTCGGATACGGAAAGAACGTAAATCCCTGCGTAGATTGTAGGATCTTTATGCTTCAAAAGGCCAAGGAAATAATGGAGCGGGAAGGCTATCAGTTCGTAGTAACCGGTGAGGTCCTCTATCAAAGACCTATGAGTCAAACCCCTCAAAGACTAAAGCTTATAGAAAAGGAAGCGGGTCTCGAAGGCCTTATCTTGAGGCCCTTATCCGCAAAGGTCTTGCCCCCAACCATACCCGAAAAGGAGGGATGGGTAGATAGGAGCAAGCTCTTGGGTATAAAGGGGAGGAGCAGAAAGGTTCAAATAGAACTTGCTAAAAAGTATGGTCTTGAATACGAACAGCCTGCGGGAGGATGCTGTTACCTCACCGATGAAACCTATGCGGAACGTTTCAGGGAGGCCTTTGCGGTTGAGGGCACAATTACCAGAGATGACCTCGTGCTGTTCACCGTAGGAAGACATCTTAGACTACCCTCTGGAGTTAAAGTGATAGTTGCCAGAAACGAAGGGGAAGTTAACTTCCTGAAAGGTTTTGCCTCAAGATACGGATACGCCAGGAGGGTAGACGGGAAAGGAACCTTTGCCTTGATAAAGGGTGTCCCGGATGAGGAGGACCTTCAGAGGATCGCCAACATAGTTGCCAGATACTCCAAAAGGCAAGAATGTGACGTTCTGATCAACGTAGACGGTCAGGAAAGGATTTTAAGAGGTTATCCTATTTCCGATGAGGAAATAGAACCCTTTAAGATATATCACAAAGTGGGGGCGGTAAGATGAATGTGGAGGACATCAAACCTGACGTGGTTCACGACGTTACCGGGACTTACTGTCCCGTGCCCGTAGTGGAAACCGCTAATCAGATCAGGCAGATGGAGATAGGACAGATCTTGGAGCTTGTTGCGGACGATCCGGGCGTGGTTGAGGACATACCCGCTTGGTGCAAATCCACCGGCCAGGAGTTCTTGGGCATGTATGAGGAGGACGGAGAGTATCACCTATTCGTCAGGAAGGTAAAGGAGCTGTCATGACGGGTGTGAGGATAAACGAAGACATTCTCCTGAGTGAACTTTTCGAGATCCTTCCAGAAGCGAAGGAGATCTTGGAAAACTACGGCTACTCTAAAATAAGGGAAGTGGAAGATGTAGTCTTGGACAAGCTGTCTCTGAAGGGCTTTTGTAGGCTCGTTGGTATGGAAGAGGGAGAAGTGGCGAAGGTGGTTAAGGAGATCTCTGACCTCTATAATAGTAAGTGAGGGCTGGGCTAACGATCGTGTTTTTGCATAAAGGGGTGTCCAAAAGGCGCCTGCCGGGTCCATGGGCACCCTTTTAAAGGCGCGGTATAAATAGCCCGGCACCGAGCGGAGGCTCGGTAAAGGTGCTCCGGCATGAGTAAGGAATTTGTTGAAGTTGAGAAGGTTTTGGAGAGGATCAGGCCCGCCCTCAAGGATCATCAAGGCACTTTGAAGATAGTAAAGATCGAAGATGGAGTAGTTTACCTTCGTTTCGAAGGAGGATGCTCTGACTGTCCGGTGGTCGATGTATCCCTCAAAAAGGTGGTGGACATAACCCTTAAGGGTAACCTCAACTGGGTAAAGAAGGTGGAGATCCTCCCCTCCAGACTTGAGATCTCATGACTATCCCTTTAGATGGGGAGTTTGAGGTCTACGGCGTAATCGGGTATCCCGTAAAGCACTCCCTCTCCCCCCTTTTCCAAAACGCGGGCTTTAGGCACTTAGGTATAAAGGCGGTTTACGTTCCCTTTGAGATAAAACCCGAAAACCTTCCGCAGGCTCTCAAAGGGCTTTTCCTCAGCGGTGTTAGAGGGCTCAATGTAACCATACCTCACAAAGAAGCGGTTATGGATCTTTTGGATTTTGTAAGTGAAGAAGCCAAGGACATAGGTGCAGTAAACACTATAAAGCTGTCGGATAAAGGTATTGAAGGCTACAATACCGATTGGATAGGCTTTCTAAGGGCTTGCGGAGAGGAAACGCTAAAAGGAAAGAGGGTTCTCGTTTTGGGGGCTGGCGGATCTTCGAGGGCGATCCTATACGCTCTCAACAAAGTTGGGGCCAAAGTGTTTCTTTGGAATAGAACGAAAGAAAAGGCGATTCGCTTGGCACAGACTTTCAGCGCGCAAGTAGTTGACTCGATAGAGAACACTTTGAATCACGTGGACGTTATAGTGAATACTACGAGTGTGGGTCTAAAAC
>WFYK01000152.1 GCA_015490105.1 Aquificaceae bacterium
GGACTCTAAATATCTAACCACTTCAGTAGCCCTCCTAAGGGAAAGTTCCCACTTATCCCTAACAACGGGATCCTTTATCTCCACTATAGGGCTTACGTGTCCTTCCACCCTTACGAAGGCGTTAGGCGGGAGTTCTTTTAGGACTTCCGCGATCTTGTTTAAGGCTTCCTTTGCCTTGGGTGTTAGGGTATAACTTCCGTCTTCGAAGAAGATCCTGTCGAAAAGCCTCAGCTTTACGAAGTCCGCAGTTATCACTATCTGGAAGGCCCAGGGAGGAAGGACCTTCTGGAGCTTGCGTTTTATCTTCAGTGCAATTTCCTTAGGAGGCGGGTTTATGGGTGGAAGAACAGAGGTTTTCTTTATGTAGAACTTCCTTTCCTTTTGAAAGTAGGAGATAAACTTTTCCAAAGAGGAAATATCCAAACTGCTCATGGCGTATATAAGGATGAAGAAGGTAAGAAGTAAGGACATAAGATCACTGAAGGAAGTAAGCCACGCGGGAGGCTTGGGACACTCTTCCTTCTTTTGCAACGCCAAGTTAGTTTTACCTCCTTATGGGTTTAACTTTACGCAAAACTCTATCCTCCTGTTTTTTTCCCTGTTTTGAGGTGTGTCGTTGGGTGCTATGGGGTGGTGTTCTCCGTATCCGACGGCGGACAGGAGATCTTGAGGGTATCCGCAACTTAGGAAAAGTTTAAGAACGGACACTGCCCTCATAGCGGAAAGCTCCCAGTTGGAAGGGTATCTGGGAGTGGATATGGGAAGATCATCTGTGTATCCCTCTATGGTTATGGGAAGTGAATAGGGTTTTAATCTTTCGCACATTTCCAAGAAAAGCTCTTTCGCCCTCGGATAAGGCTCCTCGGATCCTATCGGGAATAACCTTGATGTGTTTACTCTAAGTTTCAGGCAAGATCCTGTAATAAGTAGATCCGAGTTTATTCCGAGAGCGTTCAGCTTCTCCTTTATATCACTCATCTCCTTTTTTAAGTCCGCAAAGCGCTTTACCCTTAAATACATGTTTTCGAACTCCACAGGAAACCTATAACCTTTAAGGGCTCCTGTATCGGAAAAGATGACCTGTTTACCTCCTAAGGCCTCTACTATCCCTTTGAGAACTTGATAGAACTTTTCAATAGAGATAATGCTCATCGAGTAGAGGAGAATAAAGAAGGTAAGAAGAAGGGACATAAGATCTCCGAAGGATGTGAGCCAAGCGGGGGGTTTGGGACATTCTTCCTTCTTTTGCAGTGCCATCAGGCTTCCTCTGATACCTCAACACCGAGCATAATGGAAAGCGACTGGCGAAGTATGTTGGGGTTTACTCCCCTTTGGATTCCCTCCACCGCCATAAGATAGAGGTGCTTGTAAAGGATCTCTGTGTCCTTGACTTTCTTTAGTTTGTTAGATATAGGTATGGCAAAGGCGTTGGCAAGGATAGCACCGTAGAGTGTTGTGATAAGAGCTACCGCCATACCAGGTCCTAAGGCGGACGGGTCGCTTAGGTTGTTGAGCATCTGGATGAGACCTATTAGCGTTCCTATCATCCCGAAAGCGGGGAAAAGGTCCGCAAGCTTTTCCCAGACCTGAACGTTTGTGCTTAAGGTTTCCTCCATCTGTGCTATAGCTCCCTCCGCACTTGCTTTAATTTCTTCAAGCTCAAGGCCGTCTACGAGCATCCTTATCATGTCACCCAGAAGCTTATCCCTTTCGTAATAGGCATCTATCTCGGACTCCAACGCCAAGATCCCTTCCTTTCTGACCTTTGAAGCTATCTCGGATAAAAACTCTATTGTTTCAACCGGATCGGGGGGTTTCCACAAAAAGGCGTCCCTTATGGACATAACACCCCTTATGAAATCCTTTAGAGGGAATCCTCCCAACGCGGCGGCAAAGCCGCCTCCCACCACAATAAAAAGAGAGGGAATGTTTATAAAAGCTCCCGGACTTCCTCCTATGATTATCGAAATTCCGATCATAAGAAAGGCTGCGACGATACCTATTAGTGCTCCCGGATCCATCTCACCGAGTTAATTAATCGGATTCTTACCTATAATTTAAAGCGCATGGGGGATAAAGTCACCACACCTCAGGAGGTTTTAGAGGTTTTAAAGAAAGCAAAGAAACCTCTACCGTTCCTCGCAATAGCTCAAAAGCTACGTCTCGACAAAAAGCAGAGGAAGGCTCTCAAGAAGATACTCAAAAAGCTAAAAAAACAAGGAAAGGTAAAAGTAGAAAGGGGCAAATTCCTCTATTCAGAAGAGGAAATTCTTGTAGGCAGAGTAGTGCCTTACCCCGCGGGTTTCGGCTTTCTTGAAGTTGAGGGTGAAGGTAGGGATCTTTACATCCCTCCCTTCGAGATGGAAAAGCTTATGGCGGGGGATAGGGTAAAGGTGAAAGTAGTTCACTTCAAGGGAAAGAGGGAGGCGAGGGTAGTAAAGATCCTGAAGCGAGCGAGGAAGGAAATAGTGGGTAAGGTTAAAAAGGTGGACGAGATCTGTTTGCTCGAACCTCTCGACGATAACGCTCATTTGGTTTTTGAATTACACAAAGGGGACTGTTCTAAGGTAAAGGAAGGGGAAGTGGTCGTTGCCCGCATAACGCATTATCCTAACGGTAAAACCGCACCCAAAGCTAAGGTAAAAGAGGTTCTCGGAAACCCGAAGGAGAAGCTTATAGCCATAGAGATTATCATCAGGAAATATAACCTCCCTACCGAATACCCGAAGGAAGTCCTCGAAGAAGTAAAAGAGATCCCTGAAGAGATCCCCAAAAGTGAACTTGAAAGAAGAAAAGACCTCAGAGATCAGCCCTGCTTTACCATTGATCCGGAAAAAGCGAGGGATTTTGATGACGCGGTTTTTGTGGAAAAAACCTCGGAGGGTAACTACAGACTTTTCGTCCACATAGCGGATGTTTCCTACTACGTTAGACCAAGGACAGCTTTGGATAGAGAAGCTTACAAGAGGGGCTTTACCTTCTATCTTCCTGACAGAGCGATCCATATGCTTCCGGAAAAACTTTCCGCAAACCTCTGTAGCTTGAGACCAAACGAGGACAAGCTTGCCTTTACCTGTGAGATGGTCTTCTCTCCCAAGGGGGATCTGCTCTACTACGACATATACGAAAGCGTGATAAGGAGCAAAGCACGGCTAACCTACAACGAAGCCCTATCCCTTATAGTGGGAGATCCTGCCCTTGAGAAGAAGTATTCGGATCTGGTGGAGATCTTGCGAACTATGGAGGACCTATACAGGATCCTGAGCAGGCGAAGGTGGGAAAGGGGAAGCATAGACTTTGACCTTCCGGAAGCGGAAGTTATAGTAGATGAGTTCGGAGAGCCTACCGCGGTTGTGCCTTACGAGCGCCACATCGCCCACAGGATAATAGAACACTTTATGATATCCGCAAACGAAACCGTAGCTTTCCATCTGCAAAGTTTAGGCTACCCCTGTCTTTACAGGGTTCACGAGCCTCCCGATCCGGAAAGGGTTGAAAACCTTCTTGAGATCCTCGCGGGGTTGGGCTATGAGGTAAAGAAACCTAAAGAGTTCACCCCTAAGTTTTTCCAGAGGATCATAGAGGACTTTGAAGGAAGACCTGAAGAACAGTTAGTGAGATTTTTAACCCTCAGGGCTATGAGCAGGGCAAAATACAGCCCTCACAACTTGGGACATTTTGGTCTCGCTTCAGAGTGCTACGCTCACTTTACATCTCCCATAAGAAGGTATTCGGACATTATAGTCCACAGGCTTTTGAAGAAGGCTATAAAGGGAAAGCCCGTTGACTACGAAGAAACTATCGAACAGCTCGAAGAAGCGGGGAACCACCTTTCCCAACAGGAAAGACTCGCAGACGAAGTAGAGTGGGAAGCTATAGACATTCTCAAAGCCCGCTACATGAGAAGCAGGATAGGGGAAGAGTTTGAAGGAATAATTACGGGAGTCACCCAGTTTGGTTTGTTCGTTGAGATTAAGGAAAACCTCGTGGAAGGTTTAGTAAAGATAACTTCCCTGACCGACGACGATTACGTTTACGACGAGCCCGCCCATAGGCTTGTAGGTATAAGAACGGGTAAGGTTTACCGCCTCGGTGATACGGTTAGGGTAAGGGTTATATCCGTTGATGAGGAGAGGGGAAGGGTAGAATTGGAGATCCTCGAAGGAAATCCTTGAGGATCTTTGCGTGATCAAAGACGAGTCTATCGAAGGGTATTTCCTCAAGTTTGAACACGTGAACGCGCTTTGCATCGCTTCCTGCTTTAGGCTTTCCTTGAGCGTCTCCTACAAATACAACCGAGACCACATGATCCCTCGGATCTCTCGCAGGATCAGAGTAAACACCCAACAGTCCTTTCAACTCAACTTTTAGACCTATTTCTTCCTCCATCTCCCTTACCGCACTTTCTTCCACCTTCTCGCCTATCTCTACAAAGCCACCCGGAATTGCCAAACCTACCGGAGGGTTGAGTCTTTCAATTAGAACTATACCGATAAATCTTTCTCCTTCCCAAAGCCTTACGATAACGTCCGTTGCAAGTAGAGGGGTTTTCGGTCTACTCATGAAAAAAATAATAAAATTTCCACCATGGGCCTGCTTTTGATCCTTTTGGGCTATCTAAGCGGTTCGATCCTTTTCGGAAAGATCGTCGCGCACCTCAAAGGAGTAGATCTGAGGAAAGTAGGGAGCGGTAACGTAGGGGCTACCAACACCGCGAGGGCACTCGGCAAAAAATACGGAGCTTTGGTC
>WFYK01000153.1 GCA_015490105.1 Aquificaceae bacterium
CCTTCGATCGATCCGACCGCTTATCAGATAACGCCTGCGGATCAGGTCCGCGTTGAAGTGCCCGAAGCCTGCAGGGTAGCCTACGAGAGGGTAGTTCCTACGGTTGCGGTAATAGACTTTGCCAACAACACCACCTTTGATCTTGCTAAAGTAGTTCAAACCCAAGCCGCGGGAGCCTATCAAAGACAGCACGTTCACGGTGCGGCGGTCGGTATAGTGGGTGGGCCCGGAGGTGTTGGTATAGGAGCTGTCGGTGCGGGCAAAGAATCCGGCCAGTGGGCTATGCAAGCAGAGACCACCTCAAGGGAGGTGAATGCGAATTTGGGTCCTGCGGTAGCGGAAGCGGTCGTGGCGGAACTTGCCAACATAGGCGGAATGAAGATATACACACGAAGGGATCTTCAAAAGGTTCTCGAAGAGCAGAAGTTTCAAATGTCCGGTCTCGTTGATCCCAACACCGCTGTTCAGATAGGTCAGCTTGCGGGCGTAAGATACATAGTTACAGGTGCCATAAACAACATAAACCTCAGGTGGGTTAACGTCCCCAGATCCGCTAAAGAGGAGCTCCAAAAAAGACTCGGCCTCATCGGAACAGCCCTCGCGATAGGGGCTTCTACTCAGGAAGGTTGGAACCTGACCGTTGATCTGACCGTTAAGATCATCGACGCTCAAACAGGTCAGGTTATCCTCTCAAAGCAGGTTTCGGGAAGAGAAGTCATAGGTAAAGCTCCCTTAAACTTCGACGTGGTGATAGGTGCAGCTAAGAAAGCTGCCAAGGAAGCTATAGAGGATATAAGGCCTGAAGTCTCTAAACTCTTTCCGCTCAGGGGTTACATCGTTCAGCTTAGAACCGCACCAGATAAAAGCTCCCGTTACGCACTCATAAATGTGGGATCCAAGCACGGCGTCAAGGAAGGACAGAAGTTTTACGTTATAGACTTTCAGGTGGTTGAAGATCCCCTCTCAGGCAGAACTACCTGCGATCAGGTAAAACTCCCTGTCACCCTTGTGGTGTCCAATCAAATCCAAATGGACAAAGCTTGGACAGTGGTGGAGGGAGACAAAAACGCCATAATGAGGGTAAAGCTCGGACACGTTGTTGAGAGAATGCCCCTTGAGGGGGGTAGTGTGATCAAAAAGCTCTTTTAAGAGGGTTTTGCTATGTTAATAGCCTTGCTCTTTATACTGACCTTGGGGCTCTCTTTATCGCAAGGGGGCCCCTTCGGGACATCTTCGAGTTTTAGGGGTGGTGATAAGGTTATCTTCAGGGTTGATGAAACTACGTGTCCCGCAGGTTCAATAGATAAAGGCCTTACGCTTATAAGAGGCAGTTACGAGTGTGTGGACTATCAGGGCAAGCGTTGGATAAGGCCTTTCGATGCTGGTCTCGCTCTCTACAGGGAGATCAATTTAAAGGATAACTTCTCCGTTGAATTCAACTTCCTTGCCTTCAAGGAAGGGTGTCCTTACGTGTCGGTTACCCTCTTCACCGAAGAAGGTTTAAAGAGAGCTAAAGCTAAAGACCGTTACGGGATCCTTTCAGGAATTTACGTCCTCATGACGGGCACATGTGATTCTGTTGAGGCAGGAATAGATACAACTCCCAAGGAGGCGAACGCGTTAAGAGAATACTTCAGGAAAACCACGCCTCAAAAAATTCACAAGGTTGCCCTTTCGGTAAGAAACGGTATGGCCTCCATATATTTGGACGGTAAGAAGATCGCCATGGAACCTTTCAATATAAACCCTCCCATAAGGGGTATAGGTTTTTACTTCTACAGAAGGTTTGCAACCGATGTAGCTTATGCTGACTCACCTGCCCTGATAGGAGATGTGAGGGTGGCTCTTTATACTCATGAGAAAACAACAAGTAAGCCTGTTCCGACGCCAAAACCCAAAGTAGCTGTCCCTCCCTCACCGCAAGTAAGAGAAGAGGTAACTTTACCTGAATACTCTCAAGCACCTAAACCGAAGGTGAGCCGACCTCAAACCGTTTCAGGGGTCAAGTGCATACCCTCCACGGGCATCGGTGAAGCAAGTGTAATAGACGGGGACTTTGCTTCCGCAAAGGCGGAGGCTCTCGCGAGGGCAAAGTGGGATGCGATAGAAAAAGCTTTAGGGGTTACCACGAGTGTGAAGACTATAGTTCACAACTTTAAGCTCTTAGACGAGGTTATAAAAAACGAAGTTGGCGGTTTTATAAAGGATGTAAAAGTCCTTAAGGAAGAGACCTATGCGGATATGGTCAGGGTAAAAGTGACCGGCTGTGTATACCCCAAGGAAGCGGAGAAGGCAATAAGCCTGATATCAAGGGACACCGCCTTCAGCGTGATAATCCTCACAGACGATCAGGGCAGGGTGGAACTCGACGAGATGAACCCGGTAACCACGGAACTTGTAAACATACTCAATCAGCAAGGCTTTAAGGTCTACGATTTTGCAGGAGATCCCAACGTAAATCCTTACGACATAGAGAAGATCATCTCCCAAAGAAGATTCATCCTTTTAAGGGCTTACATGTCAAGGGTCCTATCGGGAGCTATGATCGTAGGAAAAGTGAAGCTTATCCCCTCCACCAGAATGGGACAAGACATCGGCTACGGGATAAGGGCTACTTTTAACGTGGTTACCGCAAGGCTAACTTACTACCTCCTTACGTGGGATGGAACCGGTGTTAGGATCGTTGCTTCCGGATCCCTTTCCGCTCAGGGGCGTGGGATAAACATAGAGGACGCCAAGTTTAAAGCTATGGAGGCCCTTGCAAGGCGACTCGGCGGGGACATAGTAGGAAAGCTTGACCGCTTCCTTGCTTACAAGCGAAAAGTAGTAAGTGTTGAGGTCAAGGGGGTGAGATCCACGGAGGACAACTTCCGCATAAAGGGACGCCTTCAGCGTATACCTTGGGTGGAATCTGTCGAAGATGTAGGGATCGGAAGGTTCAGGGTAGTTTACTTGGACAACACCGTTTATCTGGCAAACGCTATAGAACGTATACCCGAACTCAGGCTCATTAACTTTACACCTACGGAAATTTACGCTGAGCTAAGGTGAGGTATGGGCGATGAGGGGTATGATCGGGCTTTTGATCCTTGCGGCTGTATTTTGGATCTCCTGCGGACAGAAAACCGCAACCCAAAAGGACGTTTCAAATCCCAAAGAAGTTCAAATAGCAAGGGCCCAAAAAGCTTTCGCGGAACTTGAAAAGGAAGTAGGTAAACCCGCAAAAGATCTGAGCCTTCCTACGGAAAAGACACCTTCTATTTCGTCTACCTCTCATCCTAAACCTAAACCAAAAGCTTACGCTCACGTGCCCAAGAGGAGCGTTCCAAAAACTAAGTATCCGATAGTAAACGGCCTTCCCGTCTGGGTGTCTAACCCTAACTACGGGGGAGTTTTGGGAGGTGTAGGCATAGCAAAGAAAAGGCCGGGAATGGGTTACGCGGAGCAAAAGCGTCTTGCCAAACAGATAGCTCTCGCTGATCTTGCCAAGCAGATAGAGGTAATTGTTAAAACGGAAACGACTTCTGTAAAGGTCAACATGGACACCCAAAGGCTCAAATACTACAAGAGCAAGTTCGAGTCGTATTCGGAACACGAAGTGAGAAGTCTGCTGATAAAAAACGCGGTCATAGAGGACGAGTGGGTTGATCCCCAAACGGGAGATCTTTACGTGTGGGTAGTAATAAAATAGGTGATCCCCAAAACGCAGGAGGTGCGTGTAGATGATAGAAGGTTTTAAAGAGATAACCGATAGAGAGTTCTACGAGAAGGTCATGGCTTCAACTAAGCCTTCCGTAGTCCTGTTTATAGATCCCAACTCTCCCGAAACCCAAAAGTTCGTGGACATACTAAAACCCTACGTGGACCAATACGGGGACAAAATAGACTTTTACTTTATGGACGTTACAAAAAACACCTCCTTTGAGGACTTTGGAGTCTTTAACTTTCCCTCCGCTTTATACTTCCGAGACACTATGGAGATCGACAGGCACGACTTTATACCGCCACCGGATATGGTAGAGCAAGCTATAAAGAGACTTCTTCGACTCGCTTAGCTTCGAAGATCTCCCTGTAGAGTTTTGAATCTATACGCTTAACGCGGTGGCGGTCCTTCGGGACCTCTTCCACTTCCACGAAATATAAGCAGTTGGTTACGCACTTGGACACGCAGGAAGGGAGGAGGCCCTTTTCTAAGCGTTTATAACAGTAGTCGCACTTTTCCACCTTTTGGGTATTTGGATTGAAAGTGATAGCGCCGTAAGGACAAGCTATTATGCAAGCCTTACAGCCTATGCAGAGGTTTTCTTCCACGTAGACTATGCCGTCAGATTCCCTCTTTCTCATAGCGGAGGTCGGACATGCCATCACGCACGGGGCAGGATCGCAGTGAAAACAGTTCATCGGCAGGAAAAAGGCGTCGGGCCAATCACCGAGACCTTCCACGCGAAAGACCTTCATAGGCCTTATGTGTATATTCTCTATTCCCTTTTCCTGAATACAGGCTACCTCACAGGAAAGGCACCCTATACATCTGTCAAGGTCTATGAGCATTATAGGTCTTTTCATAGGACTTCTATATTAACTCAATCTCCCCAGTATCTTTGCTCTTTCCAAGGATCGCCCAGCATGTGGTAACCTCTCTCTTCCCAGTATCCGGGCTTGTCTTCTTTCCTGAACTCTATACCCCAAACGTATTTGGCACTCTTCCAAGCGTAAAGCTGAGGCACTACGAGCCTTAGAGGGTAGCCGTGTTCTTTGGGAAGTGGCTCTCCGAACATTTTGTAGGCGAGTATCGAGTCTTCCTTGGCAAAGTATTCCAAAGGCATGTTTGTTGTATACCCTTCGAGGCAGTAAACGAAAATGTAGCGGGCGCTTTCTTTGGGCTTTACGAGTTTTATAATCTCCTGGGTAGGAACACCTTCCCAAAGGATCTCTTTGACACTCCATCGGGTAACGCAGTGAAAGTCCGCAACCAACTCAACGGAGGGAAGGCTCAAGAGTTCATCGTAGGTAAGCTCTATAGGGTTTTCCACCTCACCCCACACTTTAAAACGGTATCTTTCCATGTCCCAATCGGGAACCCTGTCAACTATGTCGTATACGAGGGGATACTGAATCCAATGCTGGCCCGGGGGCAGTCTATCTTTGCGCTTGTTTATAGGACTTTCTATCCTTTTCTTTGCCATAGATATTTTATTAAAGTGTTCGCACCTTCATATCTATGATGGAACTTAGCTATGGCTCTTGACAAAGAAAGCTTAGACGAAGAACTCCTAAAGGAGATAGCTTCGGTAGGTGGTGACTACGGAAGGAGGTTGGAGTTGATCATAGAGGACCTAAAGAGAACAGAAAAAGCCTACCGCTACCTAAAACACCGACTTTCCCGCCAAAGGGGAACACCACTTTTCACGCTGAGGCTCATGATCCGTTTGAGAAAAAGGTTTTTAAAAGTTAAAGAAAAAGGACTCATTTTGAGGAAAAACCTCATCATCTACAGGGAAGCCCTGGGTTTAATCAAGCACAGGGAAGTCTTTGAAATATACAACCTCGAAGCTTTCAGGCTCTGATATAATATGAATCATGAACAGATGGGCAAAAGTTTTAGAAACCCTCTGTGAAACCGCAAAGGAAAGTGGTCTGAACCTTTTTATCCTTGAAGCGGACGACAAGCTAAAGTGGTTCGGTTATCCGGTTGGTCAAATTTGTGTGGAAGCCCTGAACGGAAAAAAGGATACGGAGCTTTTTAAGGAGATAAAATCCAAGATTTCCGAAGAGGTTCAGGCGGGAAAGTTCATAGCATACGTTAGTCCCGTAAACTTTCAGGTGGATATATACGAATCTGACAGGCCCAGGTTCGCTCAAGCGGGTTCTTCAAGACCTTTTTGCGTAACTAGAGAGGGTTTCAGGGTAGGTTTTTTTGAGTCAAAAGAGGATGCGGTTAACTTCTTTCTCAAGGTCGCAAAGAAACTCCAAGAGAAAGGCTTGAGACTTCACCTATTTTACTGAGACCTTTTCCTCCTTCTTTCCTTGTATACCTCCTTTCTGCACTCTTTGATTATCCTCTTGTATTTGTAGTAGACACTCGGAATAGATATAGGAAGGTTGTAGTATTTTTCAAGGTAAAGCATTATGTCCTCTGTGGTGAGATACTTTCTGTTTCTGATAAGACCTTTTATGTATTTCCGTATTTTCGTTTCTTTCATAACGAAAGGGCCCACAAGGGGCCCAGCGAGGAGTTAGCCTATGTAGTCTTTCATAGCCTCGCAGGCCTTCATAGCCTTTTCGAAACGGGCGTTGATAACCTCCCAGTTGAGATTTTTGAGAACCGCATCTACGTAGGGAGGTCTCTTGTTCTTGTAGTCAACGTAGTAGGCGTGCTCGTAAGTGTCGATAACAATTATGGGAACGAAGCCGTGGAGGTTGTAAACGTTGTGAGCGTCCAGTCCGTTTATTACGAGTCTTCCGCTGAAGAGATCCAGACCCAAAACAGCCCAACCTCTGAAAGCTACAGCGGTGGCTTTCAGCTCCGCAACGCAGTTGTCCCAGCTACCGAAGTCTTCTTCGACCTTCTTTTTCAAGGCTTCAGAAGGTTCACCCTTTGATCCAAGGTGTCCGAAATATAGCTCGTGAAGGACTACACCCATGTAGTTGAAGGTCTCTTCAACTTTAAGCTCTCTGAACTCGGAATAGTTTTGGTTTGCCTTGTCCCTTGCGGAAAAGTTCTGATCCGCGAGCTTCTCTTGAATTTCGTTATACTTGGTGACGTAACCCTTGTAGTGAGCTTCGAAGTGGGGTTCTATCTGTTCGTTGGAAATGCCGTCCAAGTTCTGAGGCTTAAGGTGATCTCTCGGCTGGAGCTTGTGAACTCCCATGATCGCACCTCCTTTTTGTTGTCTTTTGCGCCTTGATTATAACATCCTGTTTTCTTCTTTTCTTATGACAGCCCTCAGGTAGAGGAGAGCACCCACCGCACCCGCAAATTCTTTCTCAACAGAAAAGCGCACCTTTAGAACGCTTGCGGGCAGGCTTTCTACCCTACTTTTGAGCTTCCCTTCTATATCGTATAAGAAATCCTTCATACCTTCTATAAGGCCTCCTCCGAGGACAAGTGTGTCAGGGTTTAAGATATGAACCGCGTTAGCAAGCCCTATGAGAAGATACTCCTTAAAGATTTTTATGGTCTCGAGAGCTCTTTCATCACCCGATCGGGCTTTCCATATTATCTCAATATCTTTTGAAGCGGATCCACCGAGATCCCTATATATGTTCACGATCCCGTAGGAAGAGCAGTAAGCCTCCCAGCAACCTCGCCTCCCGCAACTGCAGGGCCTTCCTCCCTTCTCTATTATGTGGTGGCCAAGCTCCAAGGCACTGCCTCCCGCTCCTCTGAATACTTCCCCGTTTATAACAAGACCTGAACCGAGACCTGTTCCTAAAATAATCGCAAGAAGAACCTCAGATCCGCTGTTATGAAGTTTCCACTCACAGTAGCCTGCCATGTTAACGTCGTTATCAACGACTATCTTTGGAACTTTGAAGATCTCACGCGGATTTACTCCATCTAAGACAGGCAGGTTGGGAGACCGCGTTATAGTTCCGTCCTTAGAGATGAACCCCGCAACCGCAATACCAACCCCGGAGGGCTTGTCATCAAGTATTATCTCCTTAAGTCTTTCTAAGAGCTTTCTCTTGGAATTCTTGACATCTCCTATGAAAAATTTTTTCTTTTTTCCATCCTCATAAGCTACCTTTACGAAGGTCCCGCCTATATCTACACCCTTGATCATCAGCGGGTTATTTCAAATAAGCGAACCGTAAGTAAATCCTTTAGCTTTTCAAATTGTTCTTTTGAGAGGGTTTCCTTTAAGAATCTTATCTCCCTTGCGTTTTCTAAGGATAGCCTTAGCTTCAATAGTGCGATATCGGTCAATATCTCCTTTATCTCTTTTTCATCTCTTCCCTCGATCATAAGTAGCTTGGCACGCCTGCTGAGAAACTCTACGAGCTTTACCCTTTCCTGAATTCTAGGCTCGGTTTTTGCCACAAAGTTTTCAATCTTTTCCTTTTGTTCTGGGGTTAAACCTAAGATCTCCGCGTGCTCTAAAACGAAGGGGCTTAAAAATATCCTTTCCACTAGGAAGGCTTCGGAACCTAAAGAAAAACCCAAACTCAACATCAGTGCGAAGAAAAACCTTCTCATGGCTTCTATTTTAAGAGAAACATATCTACGAGCTCTCTTTTAGGAAGCCTTATGGCTTCGGGACCTATCTTCAGGGATGCGAAAGCTCTGAGTATGCGCTCATCAACGAGGAAACCCTTGCTGTTCTTCTGCAGAGTGTTCCAGACCTTTTTTGCCTCTTCCAAGCTCTTTTTAGGATCCTCTGATCTATACTCTGAGAGGATTTGTGCCATAGCTTCTATCGGATTTGGAATTTCACCTTTTATAAGTTCTATCAGATCCTCAACCGGGCTTCCCAAGGGCGGGGAACTCAACGAAAATTCGTGAAGAAGCCTCCTTAAAAGATTAGCCCTTATATGACCTATGCCTTTTATGCCTCCTATGGGTGAAAATTCGTGAGATATTCCGAACTTTAGAGAATGAGCTATCGTTATGAGTGTTCTGTCATCCCAAGCTATATCACCGAACTCCCTTATGCTGAGTAGGTTTCTTAAAAGGTGTAAGGCATCAGAACCCAGGTAGGAAAACTCTCCGGGAGGATTTTTAAGGTTAGGATACTTAAAGGTTAGACCTTCCACGTAAAAGATCAACTGATCCGTATTGTCCTTCAAACATAAATCCCCGCACGGGAGTAGTTTGTTCCTTACATAGTTCAGGTCAGCGGGAAACTCGGGAGACCTCCTTAAAAAGTCATATAAACTGTCGAAGCGTTTAGTAAACAGCAGAGGCCTTATAATCGCGGCGTGATCTGAGAGGATCGATCTACGTCTCAAGAACTCTTCATAGTTTACCGGTGATATGCCCGATCTGACGCACATTAGAGCTTTGTCGGAAAGCTTGAAGTTTTCCAGATATCCTCTTTCTTCGAGCCACTCTAAGACTTCTTCCAAAAGGACTTCGTCTACCTTTCCTCTAAGGGAATAGGTCCTGTCGAGGAACCTCTTAAAGTTCGATCCTTCGTAAAGGACACCTATGAGCAAAAAGAGGCTGAGGACTCTTTTGACCTCTTCTTCACTTAGATTTCCCTTGATCTGCTTTGCAAGGTAAGGCTCAAATTCCTCCTCGAGAACCACGCGCATGCTTGACCTCAGAGTCCCCTCCTTTGCTCCGAAGGGAAGTATGTAAGAAAAGCCTTTGTCCTTTATGCCGAGCCTTCCCGCCCTCCCTTCCATTTGGAGGATGTCCAAAACATCAGGGAAGGTTTTAAATTCCCGCCTCAGCTTATCGTAAAAACCCCTCACGCTGACTATTACCACATCCGCAGGGAGGTTAACTCCGTAAGCTAAAGTCGAGGTAGCAACGAGGTTTTTCAGTTTCCCCTCTCTGAAAGCGTTTTCTATAGCCTCCCTTTCTTCCTTTGGAATGTCCGCATTGTGGAAAGCTATCTCAGGTTCACCCTCAGTTTGCTTTTCGAAAGGGACCGTTTCGTTAAACACGGGGATCTTTTCTCTGTCCGCTATCTCAAGGAGCCTCCAGCCTATACTCTTTTTGTGAACGAAAAGAATGACTTGTTGATCCCTTTCCGTAAGTTCGTATAGAGCACTCAGAAGGCGGGAAGCCATACGGTCTTCCCTGTCTTCTAAGCTTTTATCGTAAGGAAATTTAGTCAGCGGTATGATCTTACGCTCTAAAGGGACAGGCCTCCAGCGGGATTCTATAAATAGATCCGCTTCTATCCATTTGGCCAACTCGTTAGCTCCGGGCATCGTAGCGGAAAGGCCCAGAATTTCTATTCCCCTTTCCCTTAAAAGGGCTATTATCTCTTCCACTACCCATCCTCTTGAGTTTACAAGGCTGTGGATTTCATCGATCACCACACCGCCGATTTCTTCTGTCCAAGGTGCTCTGTTTCTCAGCGCAAGAGATAGGTTCTCATAGGTAGAGACTACTATTTCGGATCTCACGCCTCTGATGACGTCGAACAGATCTCCAGTTCGCACATCCACCTTTTTGCGAAAGAGTTTTCGTAGCTCTTTTGCCTTCTCGTATACGAGGGATTTTGTAGGTGCGCAGAAAACCTTCCTCCCTTCCTTTTCCTTTAGAAAGATATAGGCTGTCAGACTCTTCCCTGCTGAGGTTGGTGCGCAAACGAGAGCGGTTCCGCCCTTGTAGAATTTGAAAAACAGACTCTGAAGAGGGTTCAAAAGGGGATAAGGTATTGAGGAGGAGACTTCATTTGAGGGAACGAGATCCTCTTCTACAGGCTTCCCTGCGGGCCTTTTATAAACTACCTTTCCCGAAGGAGGGTTTAGGTTGAAGGAGGAGGTTTCCAAAAGTATAAGGTGATCCATGATCAGGAAAAGACAACCTCTTCAGCGGGAAACACCGGCCCTTCCCAGCAGACGCGCTTGAACTTTCCTCCCGCGGTCTTAACCACACATCCCAAACAAACGCCCCACCCACAGGCCATCCTCTCTTCTAAAGAGAGGTAAGCTCTCAGGCCTCTCTTTAGAGCTTCGTTCTTTACCGCCCTGAGCATCCCTTTCGGTCCGCAAGCTGAAACCGTCCAGGATCCTTTTAAATCTTTGAGGATGTCAGTAACAAGCCCTCGTCTTCCTTTGCTTCCGTCTTCGGTAAAAAGAACATAATCAAAACCTTCTTCCTTGAGCCATCCTTCCATACCCAGCTGATCACTTCTTCTTGCTCCGTAGACAAAGAGGACCTCCTTCCCTAAGGATCGGAGTTCCTTTCCAAAGAGGGTAAGCCCCGCGAGGCCGACACCCCCTCCTATGAGTAAGTGTTTTTCACCTTCATAAGAGAAAAGCCTCCTCCCTAAAGGCCCGAAGGCTCTGAGAGTGTCTCCCTTCCTCTTAGTAGATAGCAGTTTCGTTCCCCTTCCTATCACGTCGTAGAAGAAGAGAATTTCTCCATCTCTTACATCCGCTACCGCGAAAGCCCTTCTCCCCATAGGATCGTATGAGTTTGAAACCTCTATCATGAAAAACTGACCCGCTTTGGGGGGATCCTCTTCCCACTCTAAGGAGAGAAGCCAAAGCTTTCCCGATATGTGATCGTTTGCTTTTACTTTTAGGAGATAATCCTTCATAAGGGGAAATTTTACCGTTCGGGCACTAAATTAATCAAAGGGGGAGAGAAATGAAAATAGGAATACTTAGCAGATGGAACGCTACCTGCGGTGTATCGCTTCATGCGGAGCTCATAGGAAGGGAGCTTATCAACAGAGGCTACTCAATTGAGGTTTTTGCTCCCAAACTTCAGAGTGCTAACCTCTGGTGGCATCACAAACTGATCCGCGAAGATGAAGACTTTGTCCGCAGGGTTTACACGGAGTTAACTCCTGACGGAAAGGAGGGAAGCTTCGATCTTGATGCGGTGGAAGGGACTGAGATCGACTTCCTTATCGTAGAATCCTATGAGAAAATGCCCTACAGGGGAGCGGAGAGGTTTGTAAGAAAACTTAAAGAGAGAGAAATCCCTGCGGTTGCGGTGATCCACGAAGGATCATACGAGGACATTAAATACGACTTGGACATTTTTGAAAAGGTTATCGTTTTCGACGAGCGCTATGTAAAGGAAGTAGTAAAGAACAGGGTATCCGAGGACAAGATCTTGGTTCTACCTTACCCTTGCCTTCCTCCGAAGGAAAGAAAGAGAGATTTTGCTCAGGACGGAAAAGTGAAGTTCTTTTCTTTCGGAAGACAACCTAAGGAAGAATACAAAGACTTCATAGAAGCTCTGGAAAAGCTTGCGAAGGAGTTTGATATCCAGTATACGGTTGTTAGGGCCTCCGATCCCTTGGATGTAGAAAGGCCTTGGATGGTTCAAAGAAGCGGTGTCCTCGACCTTGAAGACATCTACGAATACTTTATGAATTCTGACTTTCACTTGCTTCCTAAAGGAAAAACCAGAAGGGTCGTAGTTTCTTCCACCTTCTGCCAGACCGTAGGCAGTCTTGCGATCACAGTATCACTGGACTCACGCTTCTTCGAAGCTGTTCCCAAAGGGGAGTATGCTCCGCTGATAACATACGAGAATTCCGAGGATCTCTACGTCAAGTTAAAGAAAGCCATAGAAGATGAGAGTTATCGTGAGAGGATAAGGGAAAATGCCAAAAGATATGCTCAGGAAAACAGCGTGGAGAAAATAACCGACAAGTTCGAGGCTCTAATCAATTCTGTTCTCGTAAAGGATGTCGAGTAGGGTTTCGAGGTTGATTCTACCTATTCCAATGACAGAGTCCGCACCTCCGTAGGAAATGTAGAGATACCCCTCTTTTACATCCGCACCGCAGGGGAAAACCACGTAGGGTCTGTCTCCGTAAACCTCGTATATTTCCTTAGGTTCCATTATGTAAAAAGGTGTTACCGCGGTGAATATCCCTTCTTCGTTCATCAAAACCGCAAATACCCTGTAAACCCCCTTTTCTTTGTCTACTCCATGAATAAGGGTCAAAAACTCATGGTTGATCTTAATAGGAGGTGTTGCCCAACCGAGCTTACTTTCAAACTCGTTCTCTTCAAGGACGGTAACGTTGTCTCCTATGATTACCTCCTCGAAATCTTCAAGTTCGAAGAAACCCTCCGGGATCTTGCAGACGCTTAGGTAAAACTTGTCGTTTAGCATGTGGATCCTGTGAAACAAAAGAGGCTCTTTAGCCTTTACGATAAAGGCGTTTTTATCACCTATTACGAAACTCCTGAGTTCTTCCTGCATTCTGAAAACGGCTATCTTCTTCCACTCTCCGTCTTTAAAAATCGCGGTAACGGGGAGTGTCCTTTCGGTTTTACCTTGAGGGTTAAAGTAACTTACGGTTCTTCCACAGTATGTAGCGTAAAGGGTGCCCTCTATCTCGTAAACCCGCGGATCTTCCACACCCCAAAAGTCGTATTTGTTGGAAGGAATCAATATCAGCTTCGCTTCAAAGTCTCTTTTTTTCTTTTCAAGAAGGTCTTGGAAAGGGAGTTCAAACTCCACTACGGAGCTCGCGTAGGTGTAATACCCCAGAGTCACACGGGCGTAGATCTTAACGGTATCTCCGAATATCTTCATCGAAGGGTTGAAGGCCGTTATGGGCCTGTCTATGGGATGATCAGTTATCCTTATCTGAGAGGGGGTTATTACGTAGAGGCGCTCTACTATGTCCTTAGTTTCAAAGGTTCTTTTCCGCCTTATTTTGTAGCTTATCTCTTCCCAAAAGGATCTATCTACGATCATTGAAAATCACTCCATAAATATCTGGCCTTCTATAGGTTGAACGTCGACACCTTTTTCTTGGATGAACTTTATAGCCCTTTCTATCTCTTCCGCATCACCGTCTATTTCCACCGTGAGTATTCCCGAATCCTGAGTTACCTTAGCGGTCCTTATGTTTACGATCACGTTGAAGCTTTTACACACCGAACACAGTATGGGTTCCTTGACCAAGTCTTCGGGGTATATGAGTTGGAGCCGAACCATATTCATGGTCTTTTAGATTATAAGCGCTTTTTCCTCACTTGGACCGCCAAAGCGTGGGCTTGGAGGCCTTCCGCTTTTGCAAGCACCTCCGCAAGGTCTGCTACCGTCTTGAAGCCTTGATCAGAAACGTAAAGAACTGAGCTTCTCTTTACAAAGTCATAAACTCCGAGCGGAGAAAAGAACCGTGCGGTCCCTCCAGTGGGAAGTGTGTGGTTGGGCCCCAGAATGTAATCTCCCAAGGGTTCGGTGGTCATGTCTCCGAGAAAGACTGCACCCGCGTGCTTTATTAACGGTAGCAACGCGAAAGGATCTCTTACCATAAGCTCAAGGTGTTCGGGAGCTATAAAGTTGGCTACCTCACAAGCTTGTTTTAGATCCTCCACTACAAAAGCGGTTCCGAACCTTTCTATAGACTTTGTAGCAACCTCTTTTCTCTCAAGGCTTTCAAGAAGCTTGTATACCTGATCCTTTACCTCGCGGGCAAAGTTGTAAGAAGGTGTTATCAAAATAGAGGCGGCGAGCTCGTCGTGTTCCGCTTGGGAGAGAAGGTCCGAGGCTACCCACTCTGGATCCGCACCGTCATCCGCTATAACGAGAACCTCCGAAGGTCCCGCTATCATATCTATGTCTACTGTGCCAAAGAGCAGTTTTTTGGCCAAAGCCACGTAAATATTCCCCGGCCCAACGATCTTGTCTACCTTCGGGATCGACTCAGTCCCGTAGGCTAAGGAGGCTACAGCCTGAGCACCTCCTATGCGGAAAACCCTGCTGACTCCCGATATGTAAGCTGCCGCCAAGGTATAAGGGTTAGGCTTTGGAGAAACCATAATTATCTCTTCTACGCCCGCGACGGAAGCGGGGACCACGTTCATCAACACGGTGGAAGGATAAGCTGCTTTCCCCCCGGGCACGTATACTCCTACCCTTTCGAGGGGAACTATCTTTTGGCCTAAAAGAATACCTTCCTCTTCCATGAAAAAGGGTCTTTCCAGTTGCTTTTCGTGGAAGCTTCTGATACGCTCTTCCGCTATCTCAAGGGCTTCCCTGACCTCAGGTTCTATACTCTCGTAAGCCTTTTCAAGATCCTCGTAAGGAACTTCTACCGTGGTCGCGTCTATATCAACGTTGTCAAATCTCCTTGTAAATTCAAACAGCGCTTTGTCACCTTCCTCTTTTATACGCTTTATGATTTCCTTTACCGTAGCCTCGTATTCTTCCTCTAGAATCTCTCCTCTTTTAGCAAGATAGAGAAGCCTCCTGTTTAGCTTCCACGAACTTTCCCTTAAATCTACTATCTCCATGGCCAATATCTTACCTTATACGCCTACGATCTCTATTTTGGAAGAGTCCCCCAGCTTGGTTACCAAGATCCTTTGAGGAAACCTCTCCGCCAGATCGGGCAGGTGGGTTATTATCCCAACCATCCTATCCAGCTTCTGGCCTATCTTCTCAAGGATATCACTTACCTTATCGCGTGTCTCTTCGTCCAAGGATCCGAACCCCTCGTCGATAAACAAGCTCTCTAAGTTAGCGGAAGCGGAAAGGACATCGCTCGTTCCAAGGGCCAAAGCCAAGCTCGCTAAAAAGGTCTCTCCACCGCTCAAGCTGTGAACTGACCTTTGGGTGCCGTTGATCCTGTCAAGAACTACCAGGTTTCCTTTTTGATCCAGATCAAACTCGTAAGTTCCGGTAAAGTCTGATAAGTAACCGCTCGCCACACTGACTATCTGAGAGAGTATGTAGCTGGCTACGAACTCTTGAAGCTTGTCTGACTTCAGATCCTCCATTATACGCTCGTATAAGCTGAGTTGCTTTTTCAGATCCCCCAACCTTTCTTGGATTTCTTCTTTCCTTTTTAGCTTCTCCTCAAGACTTTCGATCTCTTTAGACAGCTCTCCTATGGAGGTGGTTGTTTCCCTAAGATCCTCCTCCACTTTCTCCATCTTGGATCTGATTTGACTTGAAGGCTCCAAACTACCGAACCCTGAAAGCTCCTCTTTAAGCTTTGAAAGGGCACTTTGCTTTTCCTTTAGTTGTGCTTCAAAGGAGTTTACCTCTTCTTCCCACTTTGTTATCTCCTCCTCGGAGAAAGAAATATCTAAAGGAGAAAATCCTAATTTCTCTCTCAGCTTCGAAAAATCTGAAGCAATTTCCCTCAACCTTTCCTCTACCCGCCTAATCTCATGAATAACCTTATTCAAACTTCCTTCAGTTTGAGCTGACCGTTCTCTAAGTTCTGAAAGGGTTTTATTCAACCTATCATATTTTTCCTTAACCTCCTCTATCTCCCTTTCGATCCTTTCTTTTTTAAGTTTGAGCACCTTTATTTCCCTATCTATCAACTCCTCGTCGGGGATCACACCAGCCTTACTAAACTCCTCCTCCTTTTCCTTCAGTAACTCTTCCAAGTTTTTGAGGTCATTTTTTAAAATGTTTCTCTTCTCTTCAAGTTCTCTCAGTCTTTCCCTTTTACTGATAAGGTTCTTTACATGTTTCAGTTCCGCCTCTACATCTCTGTTTAAAAGATCCTTTACCTCATCCACCTCTTTTTTTATCTCCTCCATTAGAGAGCTTGCGGAATCGAGTTTCGCTTCCAAAGATGCTTCTTTCCTTTCAAGATCTCCCAGTTCCTCCCTCAACTTTTCCACATTTTTGGAAAGCGCTCTTATTTTCTCTTCGTCAACCCTTCTTTCTTCCTCAGCCTTTTCTTTAAAAACCCCTCCGCAGACCGGACAGGGGTCTCCCTCACTTAAAAGTTCTCTGATCGCGTGAACATGGTAATGGAGGCTTTCTTTCTTCAATTCCTCTTCCGCTTCACTTAAGTCTTCCTTGACCTTTTCCTTTTTAACCTTGATCTTATCCAACATTGCTTTCAGTTCTGAGACTTGCCTCTTTAGTTCTTTTAGTTTCTTTACATTTTCTACAGCCTGCCTTTTCTTTTCCACTTCTGAAGATAGCTTCGATAAGGCCTCCTCAAGAGAACCTTTAAAAGACGATAGATCTTGCTTTATTCTTTGTATATCCGTTTCAATAGTTTTGAGCTTCTCTTCCGTGCGGGAGATTTCAGATTTTATAGACTTAATATTCATCAGCTTTTGTATTAGGTCTTCAAGCTGTGCTATTTTGCTTGCAATTTCTTCCATTTCTTTCCTTTTTAGAGGCTCTAAATTTAGTTTTTCTTTAATACTTTCTATGCTTTCTGTAACCTTATCCAGATCCCTCCTGAGAGTTTTTATTTTGGTTTCCAACTTCGTTTTTTCTGAATAGAGCTCCCTTTTCTTAATGTCTAAGCTTTTATATTCTTGAACTAAGCCCGCATATGGGCGAACAGCCTTTGCTTTTTTGACTTTCTCCTTCAGTTTCTCTATATAGC
>WFYK01000154.1 GCA_015490105.1 Aquificaceae bacterium
CCACTATCTTGGCCCCGTTTAGATCACCCCATACGTTAACCGCGGTCCTGATCATATCCAAAAATCTGTCTACAGCAAGTATCAAAGCTATACCTTCCAAGGGAAGACCTACAGAACTCAGGACCAAAGTGAGCATAACCAAGCCTGCTCCGGGTATAGCCGCTGCTCCTATGGAGGCCAAAGTGGCTGTGAGGAATATAGTAAGTATCTGGGAAAATCCAAGCTCTACACCAAAAAGGTTAGCAATGAAGACCGCGGCGACGGACTCGTAAAGGGCTGTTCCGTCCATGTTTATGGTAGCTCCCAATGGCAAAACAAAACCTGCAGTTTCCTTACTTACACCTCCCTTCTCTTCCGCAACCTTCATAGAAACTGGTAAGGTCGCTGCACTCGAAGCAGTCGAAAAGGCAAGAAGGGGGGCTTCCCTAACTTTCAAAAAGTAAGCGTAAGGGTTATACCTACCTATTAAAAAGGCAAGTATAGGTAAGGTGATCAAAGCGTGAATTCCGAGGCCTAAAATCACCGCAAGAACATACTCCCAAAGACTAAGAAATACCTCTACACCTTCTGAAGCTACCACGTAGCCAACCAGAGAAAAAACCCCGATCGGCGTAAGTTTTACTATCCACCCCGTCAAAACCACAAGGGCGTCACTTAATCCCTCAAAAACTTCCCCGATCGTTTCTCTTTTTCTCTTCCCTATGGTTAGAGTTGCAAGACCCAAAAGCACCGCAAAGAGGATTATATGAAGGACTTTACCTTCCGCAAAGCTCTGAGCTATGTTCGTGGGAACTATGCTCCAAACAATATCTTCAAAGGTAAGCTCCTTTACCTCTATGGGCTCTCGCTCTTGGACCTGTATCTGAGCGCCCTTGCCGGGATCCATTAGACTAACCACCAGTATGCCCGAAGCTACCGCAAGGGCTGTGGTGCTAAAGTAGTAGGCGACCGTTTTCAGACCCATATCCTTGAACTTACTCACACTACCGAGACCGAGCATAGCACTGAAGACAGAAAAGAATACGAGGGGAACTATGATCATCTTCAAAAGGGCTAAAAATATGTCTCCGAGGATCTTTATATTCAGAAAAACCTCAGGGAAGTAAAGGCCTCCCAGAAAACCAAGTCCGAGCGCAATCAGGGTGAGATTTTCAAGGCTTAAGAGCTTCCTCATAGCTTAGCTCTCCATATTAACCGATAATCTACTTATGAGAAAACCTAACAGACTTATCAATGAGAAGAGTCCGTATTTAAGACAGCATGCTTACAACCCCGTGGATTGGTATCCGTGGGGTGAGGAGGCTTTCAAAAAGGCCAAGGAAGAAGACAAGCCCATCTTCCTGTCCATCGGTTATTCCACCTGCCATTGGTGTCACGTTATGGAGAAGGAAAGCTTCGAGGATGAGGAGATAGCGCAGATCCTGAACACTCACTACGTTCCGATCAAAGTGGACAGGGAAGAAAGACCCGACGTGGACGCGGTCTACATGAGTGTTTGTCAGATGATGACTGGATCCGGTGGGTGGCCACTCACGATCATAATGACTCCTGACGGAAAACCTTTCTTCGCGGGGACATACTTTCCTAAGGAAAGCTTTTACGGAAGACCGGGTCTGAAAGATATCCTCCTTCGCATAGCTGAGCTTTGGAAAGAAGACCGAGAGAAGGTTCTTGCTACCGCTCAAGAGGTGGTAAAGGCTCTTAAGTCTTCCGAGGGCGGATCTTACATCTCAAGTGACTTGGGTGAGGATCTCCTTCACAGAACCTTTGCGGAACTTTACTCTTCCTTCGACGAGGTCTACGGAGGTTTCGGATCCGCACCTAAGTTTCCAATACCTCACAACCTCATGTTTCTCCTCAGATACTACAGGCGGACCAAAAACGAGAAAGCCCTTGAAATGGTTAAAAAGACCCTTAAAGCTATGAGACTCGGAGGAATATGGGATCACGTGGGATTCGGATTTCACCGCTATTCGACCGACAGGGAATGGATACTCCCCCACTTTGAAAAGATGCTCTACGACAACGCCCTTTTAATGTTCACTTACGCGGAAGCTTACCAAGTTACCGGAGAGGATCTCTTTGCCAAAACTGTCGAGGAGATAGCGGAGTTTCTAAAGAGGGACTTCCTTTCCCCGGAGGGAGCCTTCTACTCCGCTCAAGACGCGGACTCGGAAGGTGAGGAGGGTAAATTCTACACATGGAGTGTGGAAGAACTAAAGGAAGTTCTAACGGATGAGGAGCTTAAGATAGCGGTAGAGGTTTTCAATCTCTCCAAAGAGGGAAACTTTTTGGAAGAGGCTACCAAAAGAAAGACAGGAAGGAACGTCCTTTACATAGGGAAGGACCTGCCTCAAGACTTGATCCAAAAGCTGGAGGAGATAAGGGTAAAGCTTTTCAAAAAAAGAGAAGAAAGGGTAAAACCCTTGATAGATACGAAGATACTGACCGACTGGAACGGCTTGGCTATAGCCGGATTTTCTAAAGCCGGACTTGCCTTGGGCAGGGAGGATTTTATAGAAATAGCCCGAAAATGTGCGGACTTTTTGCTCGAAAATATGATCACTGAAAAGGGGCTCTACCACAGGTATATGGAGGGGGAAAGAGCCATACACGGCTTTCTCGAAGATTACGCTTACCTTATCTGGGGTCTTATAGAGCTTTACAACGCCACCTTCGAAGGGAAATACCTGATAAAGGCAAAAGAGCTAACGGATTTTGTTCTCGTTCACTTTTGGGACAAGGAAAACTTAGGGTTTTTCCAAACACCCGATTTTGGAGAAAAGGTTCTCGTGAGAAAGAAGGAGATCTACGACGGTGCTACCCCTTCGGGAAACTCGGTTATGGCCTTCAACCTTGTTCGACTCGCACGTATGATTTCAGAACCCCGCTTGGAAAAGTTTGCGGATCTTACCCTCAAAGCTTTCGGAGAAGTGCTGAGATCCTTCCCCTCCGCTCACACCTTTTCGATGATGGCTTTAGATCTTCTGGTAAATGGGTCTTTCGAGGTGGTAGGAGTCGGAAATAAGGAAAAACTAATAAGCGATCTCAAGGATCTCCAAAAAGCTTTCGTTCCCGAAGGGCACTTTCTGATAAAGGACAGCAATACTCAGAAGATCAACAGCCTTCTTCAAAGTATGGAACCTAAAGGGGAAGTGAGCTATTACTTTTGCAGAAACTTCGCATGCGAGGAACCCGTAAGCAGTATAGAAGAGGTAAAGGAAAAGATCGGAGTAAAATAGACTATCTATGAGG
>WFYK01000155.1 GCA_015490105.1 Aquificaceae bacterium
GACAGGATGCGGTGCATACTCCGCAGTTGAGACATCCGAAGAGAAACTCCTTGAATCTGAAGTCAGACTTTATCTCCTCAAAAATACGAACCTTTTCCTCCCAAGGAACCTCCTTGGTTTTTTCAGAGATTGGAATGTTGTATCCATAAGGGTGTCCGTCCATGACTTCACCTCCTCATCAAGTTTAGCTCAGTATAACTTATTCTAATCCGCCCCCGAAAACAAAAAAATTTCATTATAGGTATATAAAAATATGCTTATAATCATATTTAAACGGAAGGGGGAGGACCCCCTCAGAGAGAAATGACCGCGTATTCCCCGCTCATGAGCTTATCCAGGAACGCCGCTCCTCCGATGATCCCGTCACAGAGCTCTTCGTTTACGTCTTCCTTCTTGTAAACATCCGTAAGATCCAAGGACGGCACACAGAGGTAGATCTTTACCCCTGCTTCTTTAGCCATCTTTATAAAGTCGTATACAGTCTGATCCACTCCGGGCCTTACCTTTACCTTTTTAGCGTTGTCCTTCATAAGGAGGAAGCCAGCTTCAGAGGTGATAACCATCTCCACTTCATAGTCCATGGTGGTAGCAGCGGTTGCCAAGAAGAAAGGTGCTCCCGCTTGGGGGTTGATAAGCTCACCGGTGGTAGGTTCCGCCCTCTCGAAAAAGGGCACGGTCAAAATGTAAAAAAGGAGCTTTTCATACTCTTGTCCTGCCATGTTCCTCCTCCAAAAGATTCTTTAAACAAAGATTATCATAGGCTTGTCCGCTTCAAGGACGTAGTTGATAAAGGTCGCCGCTCCTCCGGGGGGTTCAAGCCCGTCTATCAGATCTTCGTATTTGTAGCCGAAGAGCTCCATCGTCATCTGGCAGGGGATAAGCTTTACCCCCGCGTCTTTGCAGAGTTCGAGGAGCTCTTCTACGGTCGCAACACCGTTCTCTTTCATCATCTTCTTCATCATAGCGGTCATGAAATCGGTCATCCCCGGAATCACACCCATAAGCTGGGGAGGACCGGGGAATATGGCTTCCATGAGGCCTGCCAGCTGTCCCGCAACGGGGGTTTTCTTAACGGAGGGAGGGAAAGCCATGGGCATACCGGGGTTCCCAACGGGTGCAACCTTGAGCTGTTTCATCTTCTGCTTGTGGATTATGTTCAGGCCGTAAAAGGTAAAGAATATAGCCGTCTCTACCCCAAGTGATGCAGCGGTCGAGGCAAGTATAAGGGGCGGGTAAGCCCAGTCTAAGGTTCCTTTTGTAGCGATTATAGCAAGTCTTTCAGAGGCCATTACCTTTTCCCTCCCTTAATTACTTCTTCTTGATGTAGAAGATGTACTTTCCTCCCTCTTCTACGGTCTCTACAAGCTCGTGCCCGGTCCTCTGACAGAAGGCGGGTATGTCAGCTTTAGATCCGGGGTCGGTGGAAATGACTTCCAAGATCTGACCGCTCTGGAGTTCCTCCAGAGCTTTCTTGGTCTTGAGAACGGGAAGAGGACAGTTAAGTCCGGAAGTGTCAAGGGTCTTATCCGCAGTTACACTTGCCATCGCTCTTACCTCCTTTAGAAGGTTTTACCCAGAAATTCTATTTAGATTATCACCATACTTTTATAGGCTGACATTACAATTTCTTAATAAAGAAATAAAGGCCATTTATACTGAAGCGCGAAAGCTACATTAATATATTAGGGCGATCAGCTATGAACAGGAAGGAAGAGATCCTAAGGCTACTTGAGGAAGGTTACACAACGGCAAAGGAACTCGCCCGCTACTTTAACGTTTCCCTGATGACCATATACAGAGATTTAAAGGAACTTGAGGAGGAAGGGAGGATCATTCGAAGACACGGTTCTGTAGAGCTAAAGAGAGAAGAGGATCTTAAAGGTGAAGGTTGCGTCCTGTGCGGTAAGGAGATAGATAACCGTCTTGCTTTTACCTACATACTCAAGGGAGGGAAGAAGGTTCATACTTGCTGTCCTCACTGCGGGCTTTTGGCTTTTCCAACTCTTGAAAAAGAAAGGATAGAGATGATCTTTTCGAGGGACTTTATATACTGCAATCCTATCAACGCACTTTCCGCATTTTACGTTGTAGGAGGGGACGTGTCCCCCTGCTGTCTCCCTCCCGCCTTTGTGTTCGCGGACAAGGGTATTGCGGAGAGGTTTGCAAAAGGTTTTGGTGGTGAAATATTGAGCTTTGAAGAAGCGGTCAAAAGGATGCAGGATCTGATGAAGAAGAGCCAGAGGGTAAACTTCTCACCCTAAGAGCCGAGATAATAAAACATGGCTCTTGACTATCAGCCGTTATTTATCCTTTCGGGAGGCATGCTACTTCAAGAGAGAAAGCTCGCGGTTACTACTAACAACCTTGCAAACGTAAATACCCCGTCTTTTAAAAAGGATTTGGTTGAGGTAAGAAGCTGGTTCACAGATGACGGGGTTCAAGAACCTGATAATTCTCCCGAAAATCCTACGAAGAACTTTGTCTATCCTATGATCCAAGCTGTTCACACATACGTTTCCCAGGGACCTCTTAGGAAGACCGATAACCCTCTGGATCTGGCTATAGAGGGTGAGGGTTTCTTTTGGGTTGAAACACCTCAAGGTATAAGGTATACACGGAAAGGTTCCTTCCGCCTCGATACGGACGGGTTTTTGGTTACCGAGGAAGGCTACAGGGTTCTTGACAAGCAAGGTCTTCCCATAAACGTAGCGGGTGGTCGGGTGGAGGTGGACTTTCAAGGGAACGTTTACGTAGACGGGGATCTGAGAGCAACGCTGGGTATTTGGAACCTTCCCGCTCCATACAAAATAGGTAACGATTTCTTTGCGGGAACAGCCCAGGAAGCTCAAAACTTCAGAATAAGACAAGGTTTCTTGGAAGACTCCAACGTAAACCCGGTGGAAGAGATGGTAAGGATTATAGAAATTTCAAGAGCCCACGAAGTTTACGTAAGGTTAATTCAGGGCCTTGATGAGATTCAGGGCAGGGTAAATACCATTATCAGATAACTACCTTTCTAAAACCTTTACCCTGACTCTTCCCAAGTAGCTATGAACGTAAACGCCCCTCTTTTTTAGTTTTTTTACCAAAAATTTTAGCTTCCTTATGTCCTCCGGTTTTTCCAAAAAGGGCTTCATAGGTAGCAGGTAGACCCTTATACCTTTCTTTTCGAGAAAACTCACCTCCTTTTCCGTCAGTCTCCTTTCGTGGATCATGTCCCAGTCTAAGAGTATCACTACCGATTTGATGCGATTTTCTTTCAAAAACGCGTATAGATCCTCAGGATCCATATAGGGTCCTACCCAAAGACCCTTTGAGATTTTTTTGGGATCTGCTTTTAGTAATTGCAGAGGGATCAAATACCTCTCATACTTTGAAAAATCCGTAACTGTGAGGATGAAAGCTACCGCAAAAAGAGCTATTACGATCAGAAAAAAGGTCCTTAAGGTAATGTCATAAAGCTTAAACAGGAATTTTCCCAGCATCGCTTTCCTCTATAGTTTTCCTCTTAGGTTTTCCCCAAGCTCTATACCAAAACTGGAATGTAGCTACAAACCTTTCCATAACCATAATCTGCCTGTAGCCAAAAGCCTCCAAGAAGCTAAAGACCATAAGCTTGATTATATCTTTCAAAGATCCGTATCTTCTGTAGAGCAAGTTATCCAAGAGTATAGATCCTATACTTATGAGA
>WFYK01000156.1 GCA_015490105.1 Aquificaceae bacterium
CCTTATAAGGCAAATTCCTCCCGATTACCTGCTTGAGCTTATGAAGAAGATCGATGAGATGCTTGGTGTTTTGATGAACGAGAGGGTATAGTTATGGCGGGAGATATTTACGTGTCCGGACTTACGGGCACGGGTTTTGATGCTGGAGCTATGGTTCAGCAGATGATGCAGATAAGGTCTATTCCTCTTCAAAGACTTCAACAGGAAAAGGCCATCCTTCAAGCGAGAGCAGAAGCTATAGGCGGATTGGCGAGTAGAATCTCAGAATTTTACTCAATATTTGAAGGTTTAAATGTTGACGACCTTTTTAAAGGAAAGCAGGCAACAGTTTCAAATCCGGATATATTGAGTGCTTCGGTTACAGAAAACGCTCCCAATATAGAGTTTACCGTTAACGTAAATAGGCTTGCACAGGGTGAAATAAGGGTTTCTAACAGCGGTATGGCTTCCCTGTCAGATACATTTGCTAACTCTGGAACTCTTACCATAACCTACGACACAGGTTCAGGGACGGAAACTTTCTCCATAGATTACACAGCGGGACAAACTCTGGAAGACCTTGTAAACGCCATTAATTCTGCTCAAAACAGGGTAAGAGCATCCGTTTACTACGATGGATCCGCCTACAGATTGATGCTTTCAGAGGTTGATGTAGGGGCTTCCACAGTAGAAACGGATACTGTCAACGGAGTATATGCTATAAATGTATCAGGTCTTCCTTCAGAGCTTGGAACTGGTCTTGATACGGTTCAAAATGCTCAAAACGCGGAAATCACTATAGGATCTGGGTCTCCTGTCACTAGTCCCTCAAACACCTTTAGTGATGTTATAACCGGGATAACCCTTGAGGTTAAGGATGTTGGTTCTGCTACTGTTACCGTTTCTGAAAGCTACTCTAAAGTTAACGATTTCTTAGGAAACTTCGTTAAAAAGTTCAATTCCCTTGTTGAAGCGGTTGATTCATTAACCTTTGGCGAGGAAGCCCCCTTTAGGGGAGATTACACCATAGGTCGAGTTAAAACAGGTATAGTTGACAGGTTAGATCCTCTAATAGAACTTGGAGTTATAGACTTTAATGGAGAGACAGGAAAAATATCCCTTAACAGTTCCCGTCTAAATGAACTACTCCAGAGTGATCCACAAAAGGTAAAGGATGTTCTAAATCAAATTAAAGACTCCTACTCTACCTTTTTAGACACTCAGCAGGATCTTTTTAAGGACTTTCAGGAAAACTACAACGATAGAATAGAATCTATTGACAACAGAATAGAAACCCTCGCCCAAAGACTCGCCCAAGAGGAAGTAATTCTAAGGAGAGAATTCGCCCGCCTGGAGGCATTCATAGCACAAGCGGAAGAAATAAGACAAAGACTCAGAAGCTTTATAGTTTCTCTCTCGGAGATGACCAAGGGAGGTAACGAATAATGAATAACCCCGCGGAGGTTTACCTTCAGAATTTAGTAGAAAACTCTAACCCTATAAGGCTCGTTATACTCCTTTACGATAAAGCTATAGCTTGCCTCGAAGAAGCTATAGAGGCAACGGAGAAGGGTCTTGAAGAACTTGAGAACCTAAAGACCAAAGCGGAGAACCTTTCGAAAGTTGTCGACATTCTCACGGTCTTGAAGGCTTCTTTGGATAAAGAGAAGGGAAAGGAAATAGCGGAGAACTTGGATCAGATTTACGATGTTCTAATAAGCGAAGTTATAAGGGCAAATATGACCAACGATGTGGAAATAATGAAAGGGGTAAAGGATATTCTGAGCGAGCTCAGGAGCGCTTGGGAGGACGCGGAGAAGAACGTCTTCGGTAAGGAGGAGGTAACCGCTGAAGCCCAAGGAGAAAACTCTTAAGGATCTTCTTCTCAAGTGCCAGATCCTGCTTGAAGAGGAAAACTTTGATGAGCTTATAAAGGTCCTTGAGGAAGCTTCCAAAATTGACCTCAAGGGTTTGAGAAGAGAAGAATACAAAGAAGCCCTGAAGATCGTTGAGTTTCTGATAGAAAAAGCTAAACAAAAGCAAAGTGAGATAGCCCAAAAGCTCGTGAACTTTCAAAAGTTCAAAGGATACGTAAAATAATCCTCTATGCGGATCGCTTCCCTTGACGTGGGATCCTACTCCGTGCGCTTGACTGTAGCGGACGTTTTAGATCACGAAATAAAGATAGTTAAAGAACTTGGGAGGATCACTTCTCTTGCAAGTAGGCTCTCGGAGGATAGCCTTTTAAAAGAAGACAGAATGGAGGAAACCCTCGAAGTTATAAAGGAGTTCGTAGAAGAAGCTAAAAAAGAAGGTGCTGACAGGATCGTAGCGGTGGCAACGGAAGCCCTTAGAAAAGCAAAAAACTCGCAAGAGTTTTTAAAGAAAGTAAAAGAAGAGACGGGTGTGGATCTTCAGATAATAAGCCCTCAAGAGGAAGGGAAGCTCGCTTTCTTGGCCACCGCTTTCTCCCTTAAACCTGAAGGTTTCTTTGTCGTTATAGATCAGGGGGGTGGCTCTACTGAGTTTGTTTTCGGTGAAGGGTTAAACCCGAAGGAGATAATCTCAATACACATGGGTATAGTAAACCTTACGGAAAGATTTCTAAAAGATGATCCGCCCACGCAGGAGCAACTCGATGAGCTTGAAGCTTTTATTCGCAGAAAGGTCAGAGGCGTTGTCAGAAAAGTAGACGAGATCGTAGGCCTTGGGGGAACCATAACTACGGTTTGCGCTTTAGAAAAGAATGTTTACCCTTACGATCCTAAGAAGATCCACGGCTCAAGGCTTTCAAGGGAAAGTTTGGAAAAGTGGTTTAATACCCTCAAGGTTCTGCCTGCCAAAGAACGTAGCGAAAGGTTCAAGCAGATAGAAGACAGGCGTGCGGAAGTGATACTGGCAGGGATCCTTATGTTTATAGTTATCCTCGAAGGGTTTTCAAAGGACTCCCTCCTTGTGGGAGACTGGGGTGTCAAGCACGGGCTGATAGTGAAAGAGTTACTCCTCCCTTAGCCACATCTTTATAAGGGCTGCCACTTTCTTGGGTTCTTTTCTGGCAATTTCGGTTATTGTTTTTACAACTTCGAGCTCTTTCGCCGCCTCCCTTACCGCCTCAGCACCGGCGATGGTAGGAAGTTCCTCCGCGGGAGCACCTTCAGCAGCAACGACGACTTCCTCTTCAGCCCTCCTCCTGAGGAGTCTGAGAAGTGCGAAGATTATAAGAAGTGCTAAGACAAATCCGACGACAGCGGGAATGAGGATCTTCTTCCAAGTGGGCACCTCGGGAACCTCCGCTATAGGCGGTCTCTTGAAGGGAACCGCTACTACAGAAATGGTGTCTCCGCGCTGTGGATTCAAACCAACCGAGGCTACAACTATCTTTTTTATATCTTCCGGGTTAACATCTTTGAGCTCACTGTTTACCATAACACCTACACTGAGCCTTTTTATCTTTAAGGTCGGGTCTACAGACACGATCTCTTTTTTGCTCACTTCGTAGTTTGTAATCGTTTCTTTTCGCTCGGTTATAGTGGCCCCTTGACCGGCGACTGCGCCCGTTCCGGGAGGTATATTGGCAGCGGTCCCCGGAACTCCGCCAACACCGACTCCGGTTGTTTTTTCCTTCTTTTTCTGTTCACTTACTACCGCGGTCATATCCGGGTCGTATATCTCCTCTCTCTTTTGGACTTTGGAAAAGTCCAGTTCTACCGAAACCCTAACTTTAACGTTTCCGTAGCCGAGCGCCTCTTCTAAAGCGGTTTGGACCTTTCTTTCCAAATCCCTTTCAAGCTCTTTCTTTATCTTAAGTTGCCTGCTGGTTAAAGCTTCGTGGGTAGTTCCTTCGTCGTCGATCAGAGCGGTTAGATTTCTACCTTTGTCGTCTATTACCACTACCCTTTCTGGCTTTAGGTTTTCCACACTTGCAGCGACGAGGTTTCTAATGGCTTTGACCTGCTCAGGGGTTCTATCCGCACCGGGTTTTAGCTTTATAAAAACGGACGCACTCGGTTCTTTTTCGTCCCTCAGGAATATGGACCTTTCCGGAAGTGCTATGTGGACACGGGCATCTTCTATGTTTTTGAACCTGAGGATGGTTCTTACGAGCTCACCTTCTATAGCTCTTTTGAAGTTTACCCTTTGCTGGAATTCGGAAAGTCCTATTGAACCTCTGTCGAAAAGCTCGTAACCTATTACTCCCTTACTGGGAACACCCTTTGCAGCAAGTTTGAGCCTCAGATCCCTTACTTTGTCCTCAGGAACGAGGATCGTTCTTCCGTCCCTTCCCACTTTGTAGCTAACACCTTCCTGGTCGAGTTCTGTCAAGATAGCGTTCATGTCTTCCGGGTTGAGACCGCTGTAGAGAACCGCGTAATCTGTCTTGGTTGCGTAAATTACCGCGGTAATAAGGACAGCGAGCAAAACCGCGGGAACACCTACAGCGAGGACCTTGTAAGTTAGGGGAAGGGCGTTGAAGCGTTCTTGAAGTTGCTTTGCTGTTTCCCTGACGTCCGCCATATTAAACCTGCATCCTCAGGATCTCCTGATAGCCTTCCAAAAGACGATTTCTAACCTCTATTAACAAGTTAAGAGCCACTCCCGCTTTTTGAAACTCTACTATCATCTTATGAAGGGGAACATCCTCCCCTTTGAGGACAGCCTCCTTAATTTCCTTTGCCTTCATTTGCTGAGAATTTACCCATTGGACAAACTCTTTGAAGGCTTGGACAAAGTCTTCAGGTGAGAGTTCAGCGGGATTCTTTCCTTTTCTGATCAGAAACTTCTCAAAATCCCCGAAATCTACCCTGTTTATCTCCATAGTTCTATGGTCGTATTTGCCATCTCCCTCGTAGCGTTGAAAGCGTTAAGATTAGCTTCATAACTCCTCATAGCGGATATCATATCCGCCATTTCCTTGACGAGATCCACGTTAGGAAAGTCAACGTAACCCTCCTCATCCGCCATAGGGTGATCGGGCATGTAGACCCTTCTGAAAGGAGCGTCAGACTCCCTTATTTGAGCAACTCTCACGGGGATCTCCCCTTTCTTTAACCTTTCCTCGCTCAAAACCGCTTCGAATATAACTTCAAGTTTCCTGTAAGGCTCTCCGTTCGGTTTGAAAGACTCATAGTTTGCCAAGTTAGAAGCGATGGTGTTCATGCGTATGCGCTGGGCATACATTCCGGAGGCACTGATCTCAAAAGCCCTGAAGAGATCGTTCATCTTCTACCACCCCTTATCACGTTGTTTAGTTTTTCAATTGACCTTGACATCATCCGCACGTAAACCTCGTAAGCTATCCTGTTTTGAGAAAGCTTAGCCATTTCCTCCTCTATACTTACGTTGTTCCTATCGTTTCCCACAAGTCTCCTATTTATCTCAACGACCTTAAAGCGTGGCCCTTTTTGAGGAGAGATGTGTTTTGGATGTGTTGTTTTCAAAGGTATTGTCTTTAGTTCTTTTTCGAAAACCAAATCCTTCGCTTTATAGTTCGGGGTATCCGCGTTCGCTATGTTACTCAGGATAACCTTGTGCCGTCTCCACGTGTAGTCCGCGAAAGGCTCGACCTTTCTTATTCCCTTGAAGATATCCAAACTCAGCCCTCCCAAAGGACCCTGATTGCCTTACTCCATATATTATCGCCCTCTCTGGCCTTGTTTACAACCCAAGCCATAAGATCTTTGTCTTTGGTCATATCCGCTAAAACCGCCAGCCTAAAGAGTGCCCACCAGTAGTTTTGATCCTTCTTCCCTGTCTCCACGATCCTTCTATAGGTTTTCTTCGCCTGCTCTAAGTTTCCGTTTTCATAGAAGAGATCGGCGAGCTTGAGCAGAGCTATGCTTTCGTAAGGAGAGAAGCGATCCTTTTTAAAGTCCAGCTGTGCTACTGCTTCTTGCAGATCCTTTAGACTTTCACCCACTATGCCTATAAGCAATTTGGCTTCCAAGAGGTCATCTCCTGAAAGTTGGGGAAGGGTTTGCTTTAAAAGATCGAGGGCTTCTTTGTATTTTCCTTCTACGATCAATATCTTAGCTCTCAAGAACTGAGCCACTTCCGGATCGGGAACGAGATCTATTACCTCTTTAGCCTTTGGGTTACCCAAAAACACCAAGCTTCTTGCCAAGAGTTCTATACCTCCCCCTTCGCCCAGCAGGGTTATGTAGTTATAGGGGTTGGCTAAGTAAACATCCCTCAAGAAAACTGCGTCTTCCCTTTTGTAGGGAGAGTAGTTCTTCAGAGGCTTCCTGACTTTGTTTATAAATTTTTCAAAGCTTATGAGATCGTTTTCGAGGACTATCTCCCTAAGTTTTACCTTCTTGAGTTTCATAAGATCCTTTTCACCTTCTAAGAGTTTCTTTTCTTTAAGAGCAAAGTAGTAAATCCCTAAGGTGGGAAGTTCACCGAAGGCGTCTTCTATGTTTAGCCAAGCTAAATCTTGGAGTGTTTTCCTGTAGCCTTTAAAGGCTTTCTCATAGACTTTAAGAAAGTCCTCATACATCCAAAGTTGTGAGTGAAGGACTTGAGCGAACTTACTATAGAAGAGGGCGTTGTCTTTTACAACCTCCTTGTAGTGAAGGAAGGCGTCCTTGAAGTTGTTAGTTTCCAAGTTAAGTAGGGTCAGATAATATGAAGCCCTTTCGGAGTAAATTTTCATAGGATCCCTTCTTTTGGTTAGCTCCAAATATAGCAGGCCTTTGTTAATGTCTCCCATTTTGTAGTAGGAGACACCCATTCTGTAAAGAAGGTGTGGGTCTTCTCTGAGGTGCGTGTTTATATTAAGGGCTATGGTCATGTATTCGACTGCCATAGGATACCTTCCCAAGTTGAAGTTGTAAAAGCCCATGGTCATGTAAAACGTGTCCAAGTAATCCGCCGGAACCCCTTTTTGACTCAAACCGCTTATATAGTTGTATCCCTCTATCCCCCCTTCCAAAGAGGAAGCGTATCCGTATTTGATCATGTATTCAACCTTGTTCGTTTCCCCGTAGAGGTTTGCATATATGTTCTTTGCGGTTCCATACCACTGCAGAAGCAGGTAAGCATCCGCTACAAACTCCCTTTGGGTGTGTATAAATCTTGGAACCTTGTAGTAAAAGAGATACTGGTTAAGGTAGCCTATCGCAGCGTGGATACCCCTTCTATCTCCGAAAGCGTAAGCGTAGAGGGCGTAGCTCTTTCCGAGATACAAGTAAGCGAGCTCTCCGTAGTAGGACTTAGGGTTGTAAGAGTAAGCTTTTGAAAAGTAGGTGACCGCATCCAGGTAGTTTAAAAC
>WFYK01000157.1 GCA_015490105.1 Aquificaceae bacterium
CAAAACATGAAGACAATATTTTGAAAATATCTTATCAAATAGACGAAATAAACGAAAAATTACGGAAACTCGAAGAGAAGCTAAATCAAAAGTCGCCCTTATTGGAAAAAAGAATAAAGGACATATCGGAAGAGATAGAAGACCTAAAGGATGAAATAGCTATCGCTAATAAAAAGTTGGAGGAACTAAAGTTACTCAGGGAAAGGGAAGCTAAAAACGTTCCTGAAGACCTACTAAGCTTTTATGAAGAAGCCAGAAGAAAGTTCGATAACCTTGTAGTTGCCAGTGCGGAAGGAGGTGCCTGTCAAGGTTGCGGGATGAAGCTCCCTAACGTTCTTTTTTCTAAACTTGTAAAAGCAAACACCGTAGAAAGGTGTCCAGGATGTGGCAGATTTCTCGTTTATTGTTTTTAATTCAGCCTCTAAGCATTCTTACTCAAATACTTACTTATCTCTTCCTTTAAAGTTGTCGGTAAGCCGAGTCTTTTAAGTTCTTCATCACTCGCTTGAAGTATGTCAAAGATGGTGTCAAAGTTTCTGTAAATTACCTTCTTTCGCACCTCCCCTATGCCTTTGATCTTTGAAAGAATGTCATCGAGAACCTCTTTGGATCTTAGCTTGCGATTGTAAGCTAAAGCAAACCTGTGAGCTTCATCCCTGATTTGGCCGAAGACTCTGTAAAGTATAGGCTCTTTTTTCAAGCTTAACTCTTCGTAATTTTCTGAGATAAGAGTTTCTTCTTCTTTAGCTAATGCAAAGATTCTTACTTTTAATCCGAATTCCTCTTTAACCTCAAGAGCTACGTTTAATTGGCCTTTCCCTCCGTCGATCAGCCATATATCCGGGTATTTAACTTCACCGCTTATAATCCTCCTAGCTCTTCTTCTTAATATCTCCTTCAAAGCGGAATAATCATCTATACCGCTGACTGTTTTGACCCTGTAGCGCCTGTAAAGTTTCTTGTTCATCCTACCCTTTTCCCAAACTACGCAACTTCCGACCATTGCGGAGCCCTGAAAGTGGGAAATGTCAAAACCCTCTATGATGTCGGGCATAGGTATTCCGAGTTTTACGGAAAATTCCCTTTCAAGGACATCTAAAGGTATGTCCTCCTTCAGATTTTCTTCCGCAAGGTTTTTTAAATTTTCTGGAATTTCTTGAGAGAAAGAAACCTTTTCGTTCCTTGAGGATATCCAAGTCCTTAATACCTTACTGACAGCAAAGTTAGTAAGTATCACATCGGGAACCGGGTTAGAGTAGTAAAAACCCGCGAGAAATTCCTCTACTTGGGCTTCGTCTTCAAGATCGAAGATCTCCTTACCTACTACCTTACCCCCCCTTATTAGGAAAAGGCCGATGAGGTTACCCATAAGATAGAAAAGGTCCGCACTCTTGAAGGGGAGCCCTGAAACCGTTTGGCCCCTCGCTACGTTTTCTAAAGCTCTTATCTGATCCCTTATCTGGGCACACTTTTCAAACATCATCTCTTTTGATAGTGTCTCTATCCTCTCGTAGAGCTTAGGAAGGATGTCTCCCGTATCACCCGAAAGTAGGGCCTTAGCACCTTCAACGTTAAGACGGTATTCTTCCTCAGAAATTAAACCGCAACAGGGTCCGCTACAAAGCCCCAGGTGATAGTCCATGCAAGGTTCTTTCCTGACAGGAAGAGGATCGCAGGTTCTGAGTTTAAACAGCCTATGGATCAGTTTTTTTACCTTATACGCCTTTCCCGCCTGAAGGAAAGGTCCGAAGACTTCCCCTTCTTGGGAGTTTCCTCTAACTACTTTCACGGTAGGAAAAGGTTCATCGGTTATGACTAACAGTGGATAACCTCCTCCGTGTTTGTGCAACACATTGTATTTGGGTTTGTGGCTTTGAATTAGATCTATCTCTAAAGTCAGAGCTTCGTATTCGTTTCTTGTGACTATCCACTCTATATCTATTGAGTCTTTAAATATGGCCCTCTCTTTGGGATCCTTTTCGATAGCTTTTAAATGTTGTTGGAGTCTCTTTTTAAGATCCTTGGCTTTACCTATGTATACGGGTCCTTTCCTTCCCTTGAAAAGGTAAACTCCCGGCTTTGAAGGAGCACGCTCTATTTTATCCCTAAGATCTTCAAACAATTTACAGCCTCCCTCACGTTTAATTCGAAGGTTTCCTCCTCGGATCTTCCCGTCAGAAAAAGTATTATCGCTCTCGGGGGATCTTTTCTGAAAAAGGTTCTCCTGCTTTCTGAAAAAGGAACGGCACTTATTACCAAAAGCGCCTTCATGTGAGGAAACTCTAAGCTCGCTAAGTATTCGAGCAATACGTAAGGGTTATAAACCCCTTCGATCGGATCGAGGCCCACCTTAGGGGGTATAAGGTTCTGGGATATTCTAACTTCTAAACCGCTTAATTTGGCTACTTTGGAGGCTACCGCAAACAGGATCCTCATAGGCACCTGCCCGAAGGAAGAGAGATAAATCATTTAGTAACGGTAATAAAAAGGGATAAAGCATCGGGCTTTATCCGGTATTTGGTTATCGCTATCCTTTCCCTGAAGGCATCCGGAATCTTTTGGTAGAGTTCCGTATTCTTAAACACTTCGTAGAGACTTAGCTTTAAAAATTCTCCTTCCCGCTTGGCCTTTCCGGTCTTTTCCAGCTCCTCTATACCGTCAGCGGAGATTATCCTAAGATATACTCCCAAATCCTTGAGGTTGTAATCTCTTTCCGTGTAAACCTTATCTTCTTCTTCCCTTCCTCTGAACTCAAAACTTTTTCTCAAGAACAGGACCTTTTTCTTTCCCCTTATCTTGAGAAGTCCGTCTTCAGGTATGAAGTCAAAATCTTTAAAAATCCGTTTAAAGTCCTCAGGTCTTAACTTGAACTCTACCTGAGTGTCTATCAAGTTTCCAAAGTTTATTAGATCCTCTTTAAAAATCCCCATCAGGCACCGCTCTCTTTTTCATAAGGCCAGCTTATTATTCCACCTGCGAGGTTGTAAGCTTCGTAACCCATATGCCTGAGGGCGTAAGTAGCAAAGGCACTTCTTTCCCCGCTCCTGCAGTAGACGATATACTTCTTGTCTTTGGGTAGTTCGTTCAACTTGAAGCGCAGATCATCTAAAGGTATAAGCATAGAGTTAGGTATCCTGAGTTGGAAATGCTCCGGCGGGGTTCTAACGTCAAGCAAAATAACCTTGTCTTTTTCCTCCTCGAGCATCTTCTTTGCTTCTTCGGGTGTAACCTCAGGCACGTTGAACATCGCCTACCTCCGCGGACTCTTTAATGGAAACTATCCTGTTTTTCTCATCGACAAAGACGAGCTTAGGCCTGTAGTTTTCAAGCTCCTCCTCCTCATACTCCGCATAAGAGGCAATTATTATCAGATCCCCCTTTGCTCCGAGTCTCGCAGCGGCACCGTTGAGCTGAACCGTTCCCGAAAATCTCGGTGCGGGGATAACGTAGGTGCTGAAGCGATCCCCCGTGTTTATGTTGTAGACCTCTATACGTTCAAAGGGTTTCAGGTCTCCCGCTTCCATAAGTTCCTCATCTAAGGAAAGGCTCCCCTCGTAATGTAGATCCGCGTCCGTTACAGTAAGCCTGTGGATCTTGGACTTGAGCATATACCTCCTCACCTTCAGCACCTCCGGGGGATTAAATAATATAAGAATTTTCTTATGAATTTCTACTCCCAGATGCGGGGACTTACTAAGGATTTCAAGCCTTTAGGAAGTTTTACCTCTTCACCAAAAAGCTCTTTCAATTGAAGGGCGTTGGCAGGACCTTTACCCCTGTAGTGGTTGTTAAAGAAAACGTAAGTGTCCGCGAAAGGCAAAAGCCTTTCTATTTTCGCCTTTAGGTCTTTAAGCTCCTCTACTGAGTAAAGGTAATCGTATCTTTCATAGGCTTCTTTGTGGTTGTGCCACTTTTGTGCGTTTCTTCCGTGGAGCCTGACATAGTTGATGGACCCTAAGCTCTTCCAAGGACCTACGAAAAGTCCTTTTATCTTTGGAGCGTCTACATTCACAACCGAAAAGCCAAAACTTACCACCTCCTCTAAAACCTCAACTTTTAAAAAACTCCTGCTTCTGAACTCAACCACCTTCTCATACCCTGCGAACTCAAGGGCCAAATTCTGCAAATATTCCATGTTTTCTTGTCTATAGTGGAAGCTTTGAGGGAATTGAAACAGGAAAGCGATAAACCTCTTTTCTTCTTGAAGTATGGGTTCGCATCCCTCAAGAAACCTCTTTATATCTTGGGAAGAGTATCTCCTCCTGTGGGTGAAAATTTCGTTAACCTTTATAGCGAACTTGAGCCTTTTTGTCCTTTCTAAAAAGCTTTCCATCGTATAGGGATGTGGCATGGAGTAAAAGGTGTAGTTTATCTCCACCACATCGAAGAATTTCTCGTAATAGGTGATCATCTCTGACTGATCTATCCTCGGCGGGTAGAAGGTAGCGATCCAATCCTTATAAGA
>WFYK01000158.1 GCA_015490105.1 Aquificaceae bacterium
TAAGGAGCTTGCGTTTTTCTTGAGGAGAGATTTTTTCTTTTGTTGCCATCAACCTATATAATACTTTTGGATGAAGGAGGATCAAGACAAGCCTAAAGTAATTGAAGAGAGCATATGGCTCGCTGGGGAGGCGGTAAAAAAAGCACCTAAGCTTAGGGGAGTCCCTACGGGCGTTGAGGGATTGGACGAACTCTTCTTTCACGCACAGGTTGAAGAAGGCAAGGTGGTAAAAAAACCTCTCGGAGGCATCCCTGAATACTCGGTAGTGAACATAACGGGAGTATCGGATACGGGAAAATCTTTGATGGTAGAACAATACACCCTAAAGCAAGCTTCCAGGGGGGAGAGGGTAGCTTTTATAACCGTAGAGAGTCCCGCCCCCTTCGTTACCGCAGGTTTGAGAGAAAGGGCGGTTGCCATGGGGATTAACTTTGAGGAGGTAGAGGACAACATAGTCTTGATAGACGCTGCGAGCCATGCAACACTCAGAGAAAATATACCCAACCTGCTTGCTACCTTAGCCCATGTTATAAAAACATACAAGGTTCGCCACACGGTTATAGACTCTATAACCGGCCTTTACGAAGCAAGGGAGATGATGGCAAGAACGGTAGTCAGACAGCTCTTCAACTTCATGAAAAAGTGGTATCAAACAGCCCTTTTTGTTTCCCAAAAAAGGAGTGGCCACGAGGAGCTTTCCGCGGAAGCTGCCGGGGGTTACGCGGTCAGCCATATAGTAGATTGCACCATGGTCTTAGCGAAGGAACTGATTACCTCCAAATTCCAAGCGAGCCTTTACAAAAAGTCTATAGGTGATGTTGTTAGACTCTTTAGGATAGACGGCTGTCGTCTATGCGGACACGATACGCGAACTCACTTCCTCGAAATAACGGAAACAGGTTTGGTCAGGATCGGAGAGCCTCTTTGACAAATTCTTCAAACAGATAATACGAATCGTGGGGACCGGGAGAGTTTTCCGGATGGTATTGAACAGCGAAAACGGGAAGGTGTTTGTGCCTTATGCCTTCCACGGTTGAATCCAGCAGATTTATGTGGGTCACTTCCACTTCTGGAGGGAGTGTATCCGGATCTATGGCGAAGTTATGGTTTTGTGCGGTTATCTCTATCTTTCCAGTCCTTAAATCTTTTACAGGGTGATTCCCTCCGTGGTGGCCGAACTTAAGTTTGTAAGTTTTACCTCCCAGGGCAAGACCTATTATTTGACAACCCAAGCATATTCCGAAGATGGGCTTTTTTCCCAAAAGGTTTCTGACCAGCCTTATGCCTTCCAAAACCCTTTCCGGATCACCGGGACCGTTGGATAGGAATACCGCGTCCGGGTTCAGCTTCTTTACAGTGTTTAACGTATCTACAGGAGGTATAACCACAATCTTAGCACCCGCGTGCGTCAGCCTCCTGAGTATGTTGAACTTGACTCCGAAGTCCACCACCGCTATGAGAGGTTTGTCCCTTTTGAGATCTTTGAAACCCTCTTTCAGATCCCAAGGACCTTGGTGCCAGTAGTAGATCTCACTTGTTGAAACCTCCGAAACCAAATCCTGCTGGGAAATGTCTGGGATCTGACGGGCCTTTTGAACCGCTCTCACAGGGTCTAAATTCTCCGTAGAGATAAAGCCCCTGATGACACCCTTTTCGCGTATTCTCTTGACTAAAGCCCTTGTGTCTATACCCTCTATCGCAACTATACCTTTGGATCTTAAATATTCACCTAAAGAGGTTTTAGATCTCCAATTAGAGTAGTAAGAGAAAGCTTCCTTTACCACGAAGCCTCTCACGTGAACCTCTTTTGACTCTACGTCTTCGTCGTTGACCCCGTAGTTTCCTATTTGGGTATAGGTCATTACAACTATCTGGCCCCGGTAGGAAGGATCCGTAAGGATCTCTTGGTAGCCGGTCATGGAGGTGTTAAAGATAAGTTCTCCCCCAGTTTCTCCTTCCGCACCAAAGGATCTGCCTACAAAGTATGTCCCATCCTCTAAGGCGAGTATAGCTTCTTTGAACATCTCAGTAGCCAAAAATTTCTACAGGTTCCTCCCTGAATTTGCCCTCTATCAGCTCCCAGCTTCTAAAAGAAACCGCCTTACCCTTTTGAACGGAAACTATTATGTAAGAAAAGCCCTCAAAGGCCCTCTCTTCGTCAAATTGGGAAGGTCTGTCTGGATGATCGGGATGGGAGTGGTAAACGCCTACGATCTCCAAACCGAACTCCCTCGCTTTGTCTTCCGCCTTCATATAATCCTTCGGATCTATTTCGTATCGATCGTTCTTTCGATCAGGGTTGGCGTTGGGAGTCTCATAAGCTCCGAACGCTATTCTGACGTCCCCCTGAATTTTACCCAAAAGAAGCCCGCAAGTTTCGTATGGGTAATCCCTTTCCGCTTGGGAGAGGATCTTGTCTAAGGCCCTCTTCCTTATTTTGAGCATCAGAGGTATCCCGCTTCTACCCCTATGCAGGCTTCGTAGACAAACTTTATCTTATCCTTGTATTTTTCTATCACCTCGTAGTTCTCCGCTCCCGGTTGGAACCACACGACTTTAGCCCCTACTTCTATGGCCTCCTTTACTATCGGCTCCGCGTGGGCGGGGTTTCTGAAAACGTTGACTATATCTATAGGTTCGGGGACGTCTTTGAGAGATTCGAGGACCTTTATACCGAATATTTCCTGTCCCGCATAACGGGGGTTTATGAGGTAGACCTTGTGCTTTCCTTTCTTGATCACCTTTTCGGTGGTGTAATAAGAAGGCCTTTCGGGTTTTGGAGATATGCCGACAACAGCTACCACCTTAGCTTCTTTGAGAGCTTCAAGGGCATCGTCCTTGTGCTGAACTTCCATGTTGATAATATTAGCACAGTGTGGGATCTAAAAAGTAGGATCTTTCCGAATCCGAGAGTAAATACCACCAAGCCCGTTCTGTGGGTTCACTGTGCCAGCGTAGGCGAGTTCAACACCTTCAGGCCATTGATCGACTATCTCAGAGAGGATTTCTTCATAACCCTAACTTACTTTTCTCCCAGGGCCAAGGAATATATGCTCAGGAACAGATCTCAAGTGGACGCTCTGTTTCCTCTGCCCTTGGATCTTCCCTTCAGCGTAAGGAGATTCGAAGAGATTTTAAAGCCGAAGGCCCTTATAGTTGTTGAGAGAGAGCTGTGGCCGATTTTGATCTCAAAGGTAAGGGCAAAAAAGATCCTTCTAAACGCATACGCAAAAGGCAGTTTCTTAGAAAACCGCCTTATGAAACACTTTCACTTAGTAATAGCGAGGACGAAAGCGGACGCACAGGTTTTTCTTCGGGAAGGGGCTAAAAACGTTGTAGTTTGCGGGAACCTGAAGGTGGTTCAAGACACGAGCGTCCCTGCGGTAGAAGTGCCACGGCCCTTCGGAAAGAAGATCTTCGTTGCGGGTAGCGTAAGGCCGGGGGAGGAAGAGGTAATACTTAGTGCTTTCCTCTGGTTGAGAAATGATATAAAGGAGGTTTCTTTGGTTGTAGCTCCCAGACATATAAAGGAGTGTAATAGGGTCTTAGAGTTTTTCAAAAAGGCCTTCACGAGGGTGTATTTGAAAAGTGAAGCTAAAGAAGGCTGGGACGTTCTTGTTGTAGATACACTCGGAGAGCTGAGGGGATTCTACGCTATGGGTAACGTCGCTTTTGTAGGGGGGACCTTCGTTAAAGTGGGAGGCCACAACCTTATGGAACCCGCACTTTTGGGAAAGCCCGTATTGTTCGGCCCTTATACGCACAAGGTAAAAGACATGGAGGAGATTCTCAAAAGGGTAGGTATGGGTTTTAAAGTTTTAAACGCTTGGGATCTATACGTTAAGACGAGGGATCTTCTAACGAAAGGCTTTGAACCAAAAGGAGATCTAAAAGCTTTGGCAAACAAGGTCAAGGACTGTTATCTTTCAACCTTAAAAAGCTCCCTTATAGAGGACTCTATCTGATCAAATACTTTCCTGAAAGAGTTCAGATCATCGGAAGGTTTCTCTATGTTCCAGCTTTCACGTCTTTTGTGAGAGATTACAAATTCACACTTTTCTTTTGCCTCTTCACCTATGGTAATCAGGACGTCGAGCTTCTTATAGGGTATACGTGAAAGATCCTTAGGGTAAAGGCCCCTTGTGGGGATCCCCTTCTCTTCGAGAACCTTTAGCGTCAGGGGATGAACTTCCTTTGCAGGATCTACGCCTGCGGAGAAGACCTCCGCCCGCAAACCGAGTTCGCGAAGGTATTTTTTAGCAAGAGCCTCCGCAAAAATACTCCTGACCGCGTTTCTTTCGCTCACAAAACCTATCTTCATGGGAGGGGTTATATTTTAAGCGGATGATCCCGAAAGAGGGTGTAAAAGGGGTAGCCATAGACTCAAGGAAAGTCAAAAAAGACTACGTGTTCTTTGCCCTTAAAGGAACAAGGTTCGACGGCCACGACTTCGTGCAAGAGGCTCTAAAAAGAGGTGCTAAGGCGGTAGTGGTAGAAAAAGATGTTTCCGCAAACGATGGGAGAATCATCAAGGTTCCGAATACACGGGAAGCCCTTGGAGAATACTGCCACGAGTTTTTTTCAAGGCCCTCGGAAAAACTAAAGGTCATCGGTATAACCGGGACAAACGGCAAGACAACCTCCACCTACCTAATTGAAGCTATCCTCAAAGAGGCAGGCTTTAAAGTCGGAGTCATAGGGACAATCAATTACCGCGTGGGTGAGGAGATCTTAGGGGAAGGAAGAACCACACCTGACCCTATCCTCTGGCACTCCACCTTGAAGGAGTTTCTCGACAGAGGTTCTGAATACGCAGTATGTGAAGTTTCCTCTCACGCTTTGGATCAGAAAAGAATTTGGGGAACCCGCTTTAGAGGGGTTGCCTTTACGAACCTGACCCAAGATCACCTGGACTATCACGCCGACATGGAAGACTACTTTCAAGCTAAAAGAAGACTCTTTACCGATTACAGCTATGACTTTGCTCTTGTGAATGCGGACGATCCCTACGGAAGAAGGCTTATATCAGAGTTGGAACCCTCTAAGATACTTTCCTTCGGAAGGGAAGGAAAGCTCAAGATAAAAAACTTTCAAACTTCTTTCGAGGGCTCCATATTGGAGGTGAGCTACGAGGGGAGGAGCTTTGTTTTTAGAAGCTCCTTAGTAGGTGACTTTCAAGCTTACAATTTGGGTCTTGCTATAGCTTTTGCCTTGAAGGAAGGCATAAGTCCGGAAGTTGTAAAGAGAGCACTTTTGAAGGTCCGCGTCCCCGGAAGGTTAGAAGTCCTCAGATCCGCAAAAGGGTTCAATGCGGTCGTAGATTACGCTCACACACCCGACGCGGTGGAAAAAGCCCTAAAAACCTTAAGGTCCCTTACGTCGGGAAGACTCATAGCGGTGTTCGGGGCCGGCGGAGACAGAGACAGGACTAAAAGACCACTTATGGGCAGATCCGCTGAGCGGTGGGCGGATCTTTTAGTGATAACCTCCGACAATCCGAGGAGCGAAGATCCCCTCAAGATAATAGAGGACATCCTTCAGGGAGTGGAAGATAAAGAAAAAGTGGTGGTGGAGCCCGACAGACGAAAAGCCATAGAAACCGCTCTGAAGATGGCTGAGGAGGGAGATACGGTTGCAATCTTAGGAAAGGGTCACGAAACCTATCAAGAGATAAAGGGCAGGAAGATACCCTTCAGCGACGTTGAGGTGGTGAAAGAGTTTCTCAAGTAGACTTCTTCTTTTTTCTCCTAAGACGCTCTCTCTGAAGGCGTTCTTTCAAGGTCTTAGGTCTCGGTCCTTTCTTGGATCCGTTCTGGTGACCCGCTACCGCGTGGCTCATCATCTCCTTGTGTTTTTTCTCTTCAATTTCCTTCTCCTGTTGAATCTGTTCTTCGTTAACGAGCTGAACCTGAAGCAGAGCGGATATGGTTTGCTTTTTTATGTTGTGAAGGAGGTCGTCGAAAAGATCAAAGGCTTCTCTCTTGTATTCTACGAGCGGGTCTCTTGCCGCGTAACCTCTGAGGTATATGCTTTCTCTAAGCCTATCCAGAAGGTGCAGGTGTTCCCTCCAAAGGGTATCGAGTATGTTCAAAAGGATTATCCTCTCTAACTCCCTCATAGCCTGCGGATTGCCCAGCTCTTTTTCCTTTTCCTCGTAGATTTCCTTTACCTTTTCGTAGAGCTTTTCGAGAAGTTCCTCTTTGTCCCTAACTTCGGGAATTTCCACATCTTTACCCGTGAGTTCTTTCAAGAAAGCCTTGAGAGCTTCCGTATCCCAGAGCTCGGGTTCGTCTTCTGGGAGGAGCGTGTTTATCTCCCTTTCGAGAACGTCCTTTATGAAGTTTAGGATCTCCTCTTTTATGTTCTCCCCTTCGAGGACTTCTCTCCTCAGGGAATATATAACCTCCCTTTGGGTGTTCATGACGTTGTCGTATTCGAAGAGTCTCTTCCTGATCTGGAAGTTCTGAGCTTCCACGCGTTTTTGGGCGTTTTCGATAGCTTTTGAGACCATCTTGCTTTCTATTGGTTCGCCCTCGGGGATCTTTAGCATGTCCATAAGTTTGCTTACCCTCTCGCCTCCGAAGAGCCTCAAAAGATCGTCTTCAAGTGAAACGATGAACCTGGATTCTCCCGGATCACCTTGCCTTCCAGATCTTCCCCTAAGCTGATTGTCTATCCTCCTCGATTCGTGTCTCTCTGTCCCTATAACGAGGAGTCCGCCGAGCTTTTTGACTTCTTCTTTTTCCTTTTCAGTTATTCTGTAGGCTTCACTCAGAGCTTCCTTCCACTCATCCTCGCTTGCTTGTTCAGGATCTTTGCCTTTAGCCATTAAAATTTCCCTTGCCATGTATTCGGGATTACCCCCCAAGAGTATGTCCGTTCCTCTTCCTGCCATATTCGTAGCTATAGTGACCGCACCTACCCTTCCCGCTTGAGCTATTATGTAGGCTTCTTTTTCGTGGTGTTTTGCATTCAAAACATGGTGGGGAACACCCTTTTTGAGGATTTGCTTTTTCCTTTCCTCTATGAGATCTTTTGGAACGCCGAGCTTTTGGGAAAGCTCTTCTATTCTTTTTTGCACATCTTCCCTTTCTAAAATCGTCTTTAGTAGCCTTTTGTCTTTTAAAAGGGAGGATAGATGTTCGTTATCTTCTATGGAGACAGTTCCCACGAGGACAGGTCTTCCCAGAAGGTGGTTTACTACGACCTCCTCTACAACCTTGTTCCACTTTTCCTTCTTGGTCTTGTATACGAGGTCGGGAAGATCCTTCCTTATCATAGGCTTATGGGTAGGAACTACCACCACGTCGAGGCCGTAGATCTCTTTGAACTCTAAAGCTTCCGTTTCAGCGGTTCCTGTCATACCGGCAAGTTTCCTGTAGAGTTTGAAGTAGTTTTGGAAAGTGATCGAAGCCAAGGTTTGATTCTCTTCTTTTACGGGAACTCCTTCCTTGACTTCTATAGCCTGATGGAGACCTTCCGACCAACGTCTGCCCGGTAAAACCCTGCCGGTGAATTCATCCACTATTAGAACTTCCCCGTCTTTGACGATGTAGTGAACGTCCTTCTTGAAGAGGTGATGTGCTCTTATAGATTGGGTTATCGCGTGAAGTAGATCTATATGTCTAAGGTCGTAGAGGTTGTCTATTCCGAGCATCTTCTCTATCTTCGCTATCCCCTCCTCCGTTAAAGTTACCGTTCTGTGTTTCTCATCGAGGGTAAAGTCTTTGTCTTTTTGGAGTTTTCTCGTGACTTGGTCCGCAACCTTGTATACCTCTATGTCCATCTGGGAAGGGCCTGAGATGATCAGAGGTGTTCTCGCTTCGTCTATGAGGATAGAGTCTACCTCGTCCACTATAGCGTAATAGTGTCCCTTTACCTGAACTATGTCTTCTTTGGAGAAGGCCATGTTGTCTCTTAGGTAGTCAAAACCAAATTCGTTGTTAGTCCCGTAGGTTATCTGTGCGGTGTAAGCTTCTCTTCTCGGAACTTCCCTGAGAACCGTAAAGAAAGCCTTTTTAGCTTCCACGTTCACTTTTTCCGAGGGAAGGATCTCCTCCGAAAATCCCTTCTCCCAAACCCTCAGATCCTTTTCTATAGCTTCTTGAGCCTTTTGAGGGTCCGCCCACTCTACTCTGTAGGACTTCCCGTCCGAGTTTATTACACCTACCTCCAAACCTAAAAATTTGTAGATGGGTCCCATCCACTGGGCATCCCTTCTGGCGAGGTAGTCGTTCACGGTTACCACGTGAACACCTTCGTCGGTCATAGCGTTCACACCCGCGGACAGGGTAGCGACGAGGGTCTTCCCTTCCCCCGTTTTCATTTCCGCGATTTTCCCTTCATGTAAGACCAAACCGCCTATGAGCTGAACGTCAAAGTGTCTCAATCCGAGGGTTCTCTTAGAGGCTTCCCTCACGAGAGCAAAAGCTTCTATTACTTCGTCGGTTATTTTTCCTTCCGCAAAGGTATCTTTTAGTTGTTGGTCGTTCCTGATCTTTTCAAAGAGTTCACGTGCACGTGCGACGATCTCAGCGTTAGGCAATGGGTCAAGATCCTTCTCCAGTTCGTTTATTCGGGCTACTACCTTTCTTAGCCTCTTGACTTCCCTCTCGTTCTTGGTGCCGATGATCTTTTTTAAAAGCCACTCGATCATTGTCAGCTTGCCTTAGAACCTTCTTTTACGTCTCTGTCAGGCACGAGGACCGAAAGATTTTCCCCGTTGGAAACCGCAAGGATCATACCTTGGGACTCTATACCGAAGATCTTCCTCGGCTTTAGATTGGCTACCATAAGGATCTTCTTGCCTACAAGATCTTCTGGGTTGTAGTATTTAGCTATCCCTGCAACTAAGGTCCTTTGCTCGTCCCCTAAGGAAACGGTGAGCTTGAGGAGTTTTTCAGATCCTTCTACCCTTACCGCATCAACAACCTTAGCTATTCTAAGATCTACCTTCGCAAAGTCTTCTATGGAGATATATTCGGAAGACATACTCAACTATTATAGTAGGCACAAAGGTCCTTGAGCGGGCATTCTTCACACTTTGGGTTTCTCGCGGTGCACACATTCTTGCCGTGGTTGATAAGGAGCATGGAAAGTTTTGTCCTCATATTTTCGGGAACGACCTCTAAAAGATCCATTTCTACCTTGTCAGGATCTTTCTTGTCCGTGAGGCCGAGCCTTTGAGAAACCCTCAAGAAGTGGCGATCTACAATTATTGCGGGAAGATTGTAAGATCCTCCCAAAACCATGTTAGCGGTCTTTCTTCCCACTCCGGGGAGTTTCGTCATTTCATCCACGCTTTTGGGAACCTCTCCTCCGAACTCACTCACGAGAGCGGAACAACAGCTTTTGAGAAGTTTTGCCTTCCTTCTGTAAAAGTTCACGCTCTTTAGATCTTCTTCCAGCTCTTCCAAGGGGGTTTGTGCTATATCTTTTGGGCTTTTGTATTTTTCAAAGATCTTGTCTCCCAAGGAGTTTATTTTCTTGTCGGACTCTTGAGCTGCGAGGATCGCACCCACGAGAAGTTGGAAGGGATCCTTGAACTTGAGTTCCAAACCCGCATTCGGATAAAGAGGCTCTAACCGCTTTATGATCTCTTCAATCTTTTCTCTCATGAGAGTCCCAAGTCCTTTATAACCTTTTCTACATGTCCCTTTGCCTTGACGTTATACCAAGCCTTTTTGACTACACCCTCTTCGTCTATGTAGAAGGTAGACCTGATGATCCCTTCCGTTTCTTTTCCATACATTTTCTTCTTCCCGTATGCTCCGTAAGCCTTAGCAACCTCCTTGTTGGGATCGCTGAGAAGATAAAAGTTTAGGGAGTGTTTTTCTCTAAACTTCTTGTGGGACTCGACACTGTCGGGGCTGACCCCTATCACCGTAAAACCCTTCTCAGTGAGCAGACCTATGTTGTCCCGAAAGTCACAAGCTTCCGTGGTGCATCCGGGTGTGTTGTCCTTGGGGTAAAAGTAAAGGATAACCTTCTTTCCTTTAAAGTCTTTCAGGCAAAACTCTCCCTCTTTACCGTCACCGTCTATACCTTTGAGGCAAAAGTCGGGTGCTTTGTCTCCTTCTTTCAGCATCGCTTACCTCCTTAAGATAATAATGCTAAAATACTTCATCCCATCGCGGAGGAAGGATATGGCGGAAGAGAAGGAAGTAGTATACAGAGGTTGTCACATACCTCCGGACCTTTACTACGATATCGACAACCAAGTGTGGTTTCGTATAAATGAAGACGGAACCGTTACGGTGGGAGCTACCGATATAGGGCAGGCGAGAGCAGGGAAGATAATAAACATAAGGATAAAAAAACCGGGTAGGCATATTCCTAAGGGAAAGCCCGTGGCTTCGCTCGAAAGTGGCAAGTGGACGGGTCCTATCCCTGCGGACATAGAAGGTGAAGTGGTAGAGAGGAACGAGGAGCTGTTTGAAAAGCCGGATCTCATAAACGAGGATCCTTACGGTCGCGGTTGGATAGCAAAGCTAAAACCTACCAATTTGGAAAGGGATCTCAAGGATCTGGTCACCGGGGAGGAAGCCATAAAAAGGCAAAAGGAGTATATTGAAAGAGAAGATGTGGTTTGCGGGGAGGAAAGGGCTCAGATAAGTAAGAAATTTTACAAGTAAGATGGTAGACAGGAGCTGGATAGAAAGGGTTTCTCAGTTGGCACGCTTAGAGCTGAACGAAGAAGAAAAGGAGAAACTGCTCCCCCAACTTCAGAGGATCTTAGACTTTGTAAGCGAGTTAAAAGAGGTAAACACGGAAGGTGTTGAACCCTTTGTTCCCGAAGCTGAGGAGACACCCATGAGGGAAGATGAACCTCACAAGAGCTTTTCCCAAGAGGAGGCTCTTATGAACGCGCCCCAAAAGGAGAGAGGCTTTTTCGTTGTTCCGAGAATAGTGGAGGTTTGAAGCATGGCACAGGATGTTCTAAAAGAAAAGCAAAAAGCCCTTGAGGCTGCCATAGCCAACATAGAAAAGCGCTTCGGCAAAGGTGCGGTAATGCCCCTCGAAACTATTGAGAAAGTAAAGGTTGACGTTATACCCACAGGGTCTATCTCTTTGGACATAGCTACAGGTGTTGGCGGAATACCGAGGGGAAGGATAACAGAGGTCTTTGGGATAGAGTCCTCAGGTAAAACTACCCTTACCCTTCACGTGATTGCTCAAGCTCAAAAGGCAGGGGGGACCGCGGTTTTCATAGACGCGGAACACGCCCTTGACCCTAAATACGCGAAGGTAGTGGGTGTGGATCTGAAAAGACTCTACATTTCCCAGCCTGACTACGGAGAGCAAGCCCTTGAGATAGCGGAGAGTTTAGTAAGTAGCGGTTCTGTGGATGTCATCGTTGTAGACTCAGTTGCCGCACTCGTTCCTAAAGATGAACTCGAGGGAGAGATGGGAGAGGCTCAGGTCGGAAAGCAGGCTCGCCTTATGTCTCAAGCCCTGAGGAAATTAAAAGGTATCGTTCACAAAAGCAATACCGCGATGATATTCATAAACCAGATAAGGGAAAAAATAGGTCAACCCTCCTACGGAGGTCCCGCGGAGACTACACCCGGAGGAAGGGCTCTGAAATTCTTCGCTGACATGAGACTTGAGGTCAGGCGCGGAGGAGAGGTAAAAGACAATGAAAAAAGGATAGGATACAAGGTCAAGGTCAGGGTAGTTAAAAACAAATTGGCACCTCCCTTCCAAGAGGCGGAGTTTGAGATCCATTACGGCAAGGGTATATGTTTCCTCTGTGATCTTATTGATACCGCGGTAAGATACGGAGTTATAAGTAGAAACGGTGCTTGGTATAGTTACGGGGATAAAAAATTAGGTCAGGGAAGGGAACAGGCTCGCAAGTTCTTGGAGGAAAATCCCAAAATAGCGGAGGAGATAGAAGCTAAAGTGAGGGAGGTTGCAGGAATTGCTACAGCTGATTCTGAAGAAAGCTCTTGATCAAGACGCTTCGGACATACACCTTAAGGTAGGAGCAAAACCTGTTTACCGTATACATAAGAAACTCGTAGTGGACGAAGAGTTCCCCGCGATAACCTTGGAACACTTCGAGCTGTTCTTAAAAGAGGTCGTCGGTAAAAATCCCCAGAAGATGAAAGAGTTCGAAGAACTCGGAGAGGTAGACCTTTCCTACTCCCTTCCTAAAGTTTCCAGATTCAGGGTAAACGTATACAAGCAAAGGGGAACCTTCGGTATGGCCTTCAGAGTAATCCCCTACCGGATCCCCGACTTTAGCACCTTGAACCTTCCGGAAGTTATGCTAAAAATCGCTCTTTCCCATAGCAAAGGGCTGATTTTAGTAACAGGGCCCACTGGTTCGGGAAAGTCCACTACCCTCGCGTCGATAATAGAAGCTATAAACGTCCAGCACAGGAAGGTGATAGTCACAATAGAAGACCCGATAGAATACCTCTTCAGAGACAGGAACTGCTTCATAGTCCAAAGGGAAGTGGGTATAGATACTAAAAGCTTTGCGAGGGGACTTAGAGCAGCCCTCAGGGAAGACCCGGATGTGATAATGGTAGGTGAGATAAGGGACAGAGAAACCGCGGAGATAGCCCTTCAGGCTGCGGAGACAGGACACCTTGTTATGTCTACACTCCACACCTTGGATGCAAAAGAAACTATAAACAGGATAATCAGTATGTTTAACTTGGAAGTGAGAGACCAAGTAAGGCAGATGCTCGCTGGCACGCTGATAGCTATCTTTTCTCAAAGACTTCTTCCCAGAGCGGACAGGA
>WFYK01000159.1 GCA_015490105.1 Aquificaceae bacterium
GTTGATGAGATCGTTGAAGCTATTAAAAACATGACCGTTTTAGAGGTTGCTGAGCTTGTAAAGAGGCTCGAAGAGGAGTTCGGAGTCTCCGCCGCGGCCATGGTTGCTGCAGCTCCCGCTGCTGCAGGTGCGGGAGGTGCTCAGGCGCAGGCGGAAGAGAAAACCGAATTTGATGTAATCCTGAAGTCTCCCGGAGGCAACAAGATTCAGGTTATAAAAGCTGTAAGAGAAATAACCGGCCTCGGTCTCAAAGAGGCCAAAGAACTCGTAGACAACGCTCCCAAACCCATCAAGGAGGAAGTATCTAAAGAAGAAGCTGAGCAGATTAAGGCTAAGCTTGAAGAGGTGGGTGCGGAAGTAGAGATCAAGTAATAGTGAGTTTCGAAAAACCTGTTGTCTCTCTGCTAAGGAAAGGGTGCCCGTGTTTATGGGTGCCCTTTTATGCGTTTAAAACCCTTCCAAAGAGGTGGTGGACATGAAAAACACCGCTCTTCCGAGAAAATATTTCGGTCGGAGGCGGGAAATACTTGAACCTCCTTATCTTCTTAAAGTCCCTAAGGATTCTTTTGAGAACTTCATCCAGCTCAAGAAAGCTCCCCACGAGAGGAAAGATACAGGTCTTGAATACATCTTCAAGACATCTTTTCCCTTCTCCGATCCCGATGGGAACATCGTTCTTGAGTATGTAGGCTACGAGATAGGAGATTGGGAATGTAATCTTTGCGGATACAAACCCGACAAGCATTTCCTCGGCGGTTGGGGAGTATCTTGTCCGAAGTGTAAAGAAGGTGTTTTAGTTTACAAGGAGAAACATACCCCCGAAGAGTGTAAAGCCAAAGGTCTTACCTACTCCGCACCGCTGAGGGTTATGTTCAAACTCAAGGTAAAAACGAAGAAGGGAGAGAGGGAAACCAAACCAGAGAAGGTCTTCTTCGGGGAAGTTCCCCTTATGACCGATCAGGGATCCTTCATAATAAACGGCAGTGAAAGGGTAATAGTAAACCAGCTTATAAGATCTACGGGAGTCTTCTTCGAGGAAAAAGAAGAAAAGCAAAAGGACGCGACGATAGTTAGAAAGCTCTACAGGGCGAGCATAATACCCGATAAGGGTTCAAGGATAGAGTTTGAGCTTTCAGGAACCACAGATACATTTCATGCAAGAATAGACAGGAAGAAGATAAGCGGAATTTCCATACTCAGAGCTTGGGGGTATGAGACCGCTTATGACATCCTCAGCCAATTTTACGAAGGTGTCAGGAAACTCGTTGTTCAAGACGGAACTCTCGTAGATACTCAAACGGGAGAGGTTTTTGAACCCTCAGACCTTGAACACCACTACATCTTTGCCATCCTAAGATACAGAGCTAAACTCGCGGAATCTGAGAAAGAAAGAGAGTTCATCGAAGAGCGCTACATCGAAAATTGGGAAGGTCTTGATCTTCTTCTTAAAGATGAGCGGATCAAGATCGATATGGTTACCGTCCTTCCCTTTGAGAACGCTATAAAGAGTCCCTACGCGAAGATAGTCGTAGATACCCTCGCGGGAGAAACTACCCCCAGAGATCCCGAAAGGATGAGCCCTGTAAAGATCCCCTCCGAGTTCTCCCTGAAAGACTACGGTCTTATGGAGATATACCGCAAGGTAAGACTGGTTGAGACGATGACTATGGAGATCGAAAATCTCATTGAACGCGCAAGGGCTTACTTCGATACCTTCTTCTTCCAAATAAGCAGGTATGACCTTTCAAAAGTAGGAAGGGTTAAGATAAACGCAAAAGTCCATAACATGCCCAAAACTTTAAAGCCCGCGGATCTGGAACTCCTTAAAAAGCTCCCGCCCCTTGCCCTTGCGGAGGATGTAGGAAACTACAAGGAAGGAACCCGTATAACCGAGGAAGTTTTCAAAAACATATTCAAGAAGAGAAAGAAAGAGATAAGGGTAAAGGACTACACTGAAGAGGAAGCGAGGTATATCCTTCCCATAGACCTGATAAACATACTCAAGTATCTCATTGACCTCAGACACGAAAGGAAGCAAAAGGATGACATTGCCCACCTCGGAAACAGGAGGGTAAGGTCCGTAGGAGAACTCCTTGAAAATCAAGTTCGTCAAGGAATATCCAGAATGGAAAAGGTCTTCAGGGACAGAACCGCTGTCGCTAACCCTGAAGATCCCTCTCTCAATCCCGGAGAACTTATAAACCCCAAATACGTTACCAACGCCATAGTAGAGTTCCTAAAGGGTGGTCAGTTATCTCAATACCTCGACAACACAAACCCCCTCTCTTCCCTTACCCACAAGAGGAGACTCTCCGCCCTCGGTCCTGGAGGTCTCACGAGGGAAAGTGCCAAGTTTGAGATAAGGGACGTTCACCCCTCCCACTACGGAAGGATATGTCCTATTGAGACACCCGAAGGTCAAAATATAGGTCTCGTTACCTCCCTTACCGTTTACGCACAGGTAAACGAATACGGCTTCCTCATAACGCCCTACAGGAAGGTAGAAAACGGTGTCGTTACCGACAAGATAGAATACTTAGCTGCTTATGAAGAGGAAGACTACGTCATAGCCCAGAGCACACCCACCGACGAAAAGGGTAGGATCCTTGCGGATAGGGTCCTTGCAAGACACAAAAACGACATAAGGATCGTAAGACCAGAACAGGTTAACTACATAGACGTTTCTCCGAGGCAGATAATCTCGGTCTCCTCCTCTCTTATTCCCTTCCTCGAACACGACGACGCTAACAGAGCCTTGATGGGTTCTAACATGCAAAGGCAGGCGGTTCCCCTGATGTTTACCGATTCTCCCCTCATAGGAACGGGAATGGAGAAAAAGGTAGCCATGGACTCCCACGCGGTGGTAGTGGCCAAAAGAGGAGGTGTTGTAGAGGAAGTGGACAGCTCCCACATAGTGGTTAGAGTCAACGAGGAGGAAGTGGACAAAAACGATCCGCTCGATTTCGGGATAGATATATACGAACTTAAGAAGTTCCAAAGAACGAACCAAAACACGTGTATAAATCAAAGACCCCTCGTGAAAAAGGGTCAAAAGGTAAAGAAAGGGGATATCCTCGCGGACGGACAGTCCACCTACAGGGGTGAGCTTGCCCTCGGAAAGGACGTGCTCGTTGCCTTTATGCCTTGGAGGGGTTACAACTTTGAGGACGCGATAGTTATCTCCGAGCGTCTCGTAAAAGACGACGTTTACACATCGATCCATATAGAAGAACTTGAGGTTGAAGCGAGATCCTTGAGAAACGGAGAGGAGGAAGAGATAACCCGCCAGATCCCCGGAGTTCCCGAAAGGGCTTTGGCTCACCTGGATGAATTCGGAATAGTGAGGGTCGGAACCTACGTAAAGCCCGGAGACATACTCGTCGGAAAGGTAACACCTAAGGGAGATACTCAACCCACTCCCGAAGAGAAGCTCCTTCAAGCCATATTCGGTGAGAAAACGAGGGACGTGAAAGACTCCTCCCTCAGGTGTCCGCCGGGTGTGGAAGGTGTAGTCATAGATGTTCAGATCTTCACCCGCAGATCCGGTGAGAAGATGAACATGTTCCTCGACGCGGTAGAGAGGGAGGAACAGGAAAAGCTTAACGAGGAGCTCGAAAAGAGGAAAAGCCTCATAATAGAAGGAAGAAACAAGGTCCTAAGAGGCCTCCTTCTGGGAAGGGAGATTGAAAAGGATGTAACTATAAAGAGAAAAACCTACAAGAAGGGAACCAAGATAGACGACCAAGTTCTCAAAAGCCTCCTCAACTTCATAATTTCAAACCCTGAAAGCTTCTTCGAAGACAAAGATCTCGTGGAAAAGATCAAAGACGTTGTCTCAAGGGCAAGGACCCAGATACAGATACTTACCAAGATCTACGAAGAAAAGAGAGGGATAATGCGAAGGGACCTTCCTCCCGGAGTCATAGCGTTAGTGAAGGTCTACATAGCTCAAAAGAGGAAGATCAAGGTAGGAGATAAAATGGCGGGTCGCCACGGAAACAAAGGTGTAATATCCGTTGTCTTGCCCGTGGAGGACATGCCTTTCTTACCGGATGGAACACCCGTTGACATAGTCCTCAACCCCTTGGGAGTTCCTTCCCGTATGAACGTAGGTCAAATCCTCGAAACCCACTTAGGGTGGGCTGCGAAAGAACTCGGTAAGAAGATAGGAAAGATGATCTCCGAAGGTGTTGATAGGAAAGCTCTGACCGAGTGGATGAAGGAAACATACGCTATAGGAGACCCTACGGGAGAAAACGCCAAGTTCATAGAGGAGTTCCTGAACTCCCTCTCGGACGAAGAATTCTACGAGGTTATGAAGGAATTTGCTAAGAAGGGAATCCCTATGGCTACCCCCGCCTTTGAAGGGGCTGACGAGAGGGCTATAAAAGAGCTTCTGAAACGTGCCGGTCTCCCCGAGAACGGAAAGACTATCCTCTATGACGGAAGGACGGGAGAGCCTTTTGACTTTGAAGTTACGGTCGGTTACATGCACATGCTCAAGCTCATACACATGGTAGACGACAAGGTTCATGCAAGATCTACTGGTCCATACTCCCTCGTCACTCAACAGCCTCTCGGAGGAAGGGCCCAGTTCGGAGGACAGAGACTCGGAGAGATGGAGGTTTGGGCGCTCGAAGCCCACGGCGCTGCTTACACCCTACAGGAGATGCTCACGGTCAAATCCGACGATATCGAAGGAAGGAGCAGGGTCTACGAAGCTATCGTCAAAGGCAAATACACCTACACTCCCGGTATACCCGAGTCCTTCAGGGTTCTGGTAAGAGAGCTTAAAGCCTTGAGCCTTAACGTTAAGTGCCTCAACGGTGAGGAGAAAGGCTGTGATCAGATTGAAATTAAGGAGGAGGAAGAACAATGAGTAACAGAAGGAGAGGTCTCTTTCCTTTTGAGAAGATCAAACTCATGCTCGCCTCTCCTGAGGAAATAAGGAGCTGGTCTCACGGGGAGGTTAAGAGGGCGGAGACGCTAAACTACAGAAGCCACAAACCCGAAAAGGACGGTCTGTTTTGTGCAAAGATATTCGGACCTGTAAAGGACTATGAGTGTCTTTGTGGAAAATACAGAGGGAAGAAGTATGCGGGAACCATATGTGATAAGTGCGGTGTCGAGGTAACCCTTTCTTACGAAAGGAGAAAACGTTTCGGACATATAGAACTTGCTGCGCCGGTAGCCCACATTTGGTTTTTCAAAACAACCCCTTCCAAGATAGGAACTTTGCTAAACCTCACTTCCAAGGAAGTGGAGAAGGTTGTCTACTTTGAAAACTACCTCGTTATTGAGTATCCTCCCGAAGATAAAGAAGAAGAGTTCGCTCAGGCGGAAGATACTATACCTTTGAACGACGGTGTGACCGTAAACTGGGTGCGCCTCCATATAGTTGAAGAACAAGAGTTTGAAGAAAAGTATTCCTTTACCGTGGAGGAGCGCTTCGAACACGGTATAGGCGCGGAGATACTAAAGACCGTTCTCTCTCAGCTTGACCTCCATGAATACTCTAAGAAACTCAAGAAACTTATAAAACCCTACAGCCTCGGCTTTGAAGATCTTGGCAAAGAGATGCAAACTGAATACAAGCACATCTACGAGAAGATAATAAAGGTCCTCGCGGAGGACTTCAAAACCTTCGGTGTAAACTTCCCCAACTTAGAGGAGAAGAAGCTCTCCCTCGAAGAGGCTCTCCACAGGATAATCTCCGAAGAGCTTTACCTGAACGTAGAAACGGGAGAACTTGCGGAAGAGGATCTCGGAGACAACTACCTCACCGGTAAGGAGGCCATAAGGACTTATTACGAAAATGTAAGGAAGAAAAAACCCATCCCGATCTTCGAGAGGATAAAGGAAGACATAAGAAACGCGGTCCTGAGGGAGGTGTCCGAACAGAAGGTCAAAAAGTATCTGAGGACACTTAAACTGGTTGAAGGCTTCATAAAGAGCGGGAACAAACCCGAGTGGATGATCCTTGAAGTCATCCCGGTTATTCCTCCCGACCTTAGGCCCCTCGTTCCTTTGGATGGAGGAAGGTTTGCTACCTCCGATCTCAACGATCTCTACAGGAGACTTATAAATAGGAACAACAGGCTTAAGCGCCTGATAGAACTTGACGCTCCCGAGATCATCATCAAAAACGAAAAGAGGATGCTTCAGGAGATCGTCGATGCCCTTATCGACAACTCTAAAAAGCAAAGGGCGGTTACGCAAAACGGAAGACCTCTTAAATCCCTCGCGGACTATCTCAAAGGTAAGCAGGGACGTTTCAGGCAGAACCTCCTCGGAAAGAGGGTCGACTATTCGGGAAGGTCCGTTATCGTGGTTGGTCCAGAGCTTCAAATGCACCAGTGTGGTCTTCCCAAGATAATGGCCCTTGAACTGTTTAAACCCTTCGTCTACAGAAGACTCGAAGAGAAAGGCTACGCCACTTCCATCAGGAACGCCAAAAAGCTCATAGAACAGAAGGCTCCGGAAGTTTGGGAGTGCTTAGAAGAGGTCGTAAAACAGCATCCCGTTCTACTCAACCGTGCTCCCACACTACACAGACCCTCCATACAGGCTTTTGAGCCCGTTCTCGTAGAAGGGAAAGCTATAAAGCTTCACCCGCTCGTTTGTCCGCCCTTCAACGCGGACTTTGACGGAGACCAGATGGCGGTTCACGTTCCCCTATCCATCGAAGCCCAGCTCGAATCTTACATCCTTATGCTCTCCACACAAAACATCCTCTCTCCTGCCCACGGAAAACCCTTGACTATGCCCTCGCAGGACATGATCCTCGGAACCTACTACATAACCCAAGAACCTATACCCGGCAGGAAAGGAGAAGGGAAAGTCTTTTCCTCCCCCGAGGAAGTTCTCAAAGCCTTGGATCTTGGTAAGGTGGACATACACGCCAAGATC
>WFYK01000160.1 GCA_015490105.1 Aquificaceae bacterium
AGTTCTACCTTCTGTCTCATACCTTTGTAGAAGGATGTCTCAAAAGGGAAAACAGGGTTAGAGTTGGGGGTAAGGAGTTTAAAATTCTGTGGCTGCACAATGCCGGCTCGGAGTTCGTATCTGGCTACAGAAAGCCCTTTGTGGAAATGCTGAAACCTGCCAGCGTCCTTCTTCTGGAAGCTATGGAAAATGGAGAAGCTCAAAGGGTATGTCAGATAGAAAGCTCTCCCAACGTTATAGATAGAAGAGAAAAGTTTTTAGAAAGAGGTTGGAACTCGGGAATAATGATGGAGGTTGAGGTATGAAGAGAGAATCGTTCTTTTTGAAGGTTTTATCTCCTTTGCACGTTGGAGCGGGACAGGGGCTTTCCCACATTGACCTGCCTATAGTCAGGGAGGTGCACACAGACTTTCCCTACGTTCCCGCAAGTAGCATAAAGGGAGTTGTGAGGGAGCATTACATAAGGAAGGTCTCGGGACAAACGGGTATGTCTGTCGCAGATTTAGATAAGTGGCTGTCCGAGGGCAATCTACCCGCAGACAGGGATTTTGATAACGAGTTTAAAAAGCAATTTTATTGGCTCAAGGCTGTCTTCGGCTCCCAGGACAACGCGGGACAGGTGTATTTCACCGATGCTCGCCTGCTTCTGTTCCCTGTAAAGAGTCTGAAGGGGGTGTTTCAGCTTATAACTTGTCCCTACGCGGTGAATAGATACCTTGAGGATATGGACATGAACGGGATAGGGCTGGAGGTAGAGGAGGATGGAGCGCTAACCTTCTCCGACGAGTTCACTGTTGACGGCAAGCTTATGCTTGAGGAGTTTGTCTTCTCTGCAAAAAAGAGCGATGAACTGAGGAACTTTGCTCAGAACCTACCTGTTGACGATGAGTTAAAGAAAAGGGTAGTCTGCTTGAGCGATTCCATCTTTAGCGATATGGTAAAGAGCTACACGGAAGTTCAAACTCACATAAAGATAGACCCGGATACGGGAACCGTAAGTGGAACCGCCCTCTTTACTACGGAATACCTTCCTGCGGAAAGCCTTCTTTACCTAAACCTTTTCTGCGACAAGGGGGATATAACTCTAACCCTTCCAGAAACGCTACACATAGGGGGAGACATAACCACGGGCAAAGGGTTCGTTAGAGTGATTAAAGGAGGGCAAAAATGAGGAGCAGAGTCCAGGAGATTGCCTTACTGGCTTACAACTGTGTTAAGGAAGTAAAAGGTAAAGGTTTTGAGGATAAATACTCTTCCCACGCACGCAAGCTTCCGAGCATGATAGTCCAAAACGGCATTATGACCACCATAACCTTTATGAAGGCTAAAGCGGGTTCCGATGATGGGTGGAAGGTTCTACTTTCCCATATTGGGAGATACATGAAAGAGATGGAAAACAGAAGGAGCGACAATCTGCTTGAGTTGTTCGGGGAGATGGAGCTTTCAGAATATAGGCTCTACACCCAGAAACTTCTTTACTTCGCCCAATGGCTGAAGAGAATGGTAGAAGGAGAGTTAAAAGATGAGCAAGGTTCTTGAAACCATTGGTAGGCTGATTTCCAGAAAAGGCAGGATAGAGAACACGGCTCTGCTTTTTAACAAGCTTCTGCCTTTCTTTCTGGGAAAAGAATTATACGAAGTTCAGAAGCCGGAGGACTACAGGGAAAAGGTCTGGGAAGAGTTCAAAAAATCACTTGTTTCTTACACGAGTTACATACCGGAACCTATAGGGAAACGCTTGATGGATACCAAAACCGCCTACCGTCTTGCTATAGGTATGGGATACTCCTCCCTTTTTGAGAACGGACTTCTGTTCCATCACACCTACGGCGTGCCTTACATACCCGGTGAAAGCTTAAAAGGTCTTGCGAGGGCTGTGCTTCTTATGTCTATCTACGAGAACGACGAGGTTAAAAAGAGGGTTAAATCCCTTTTCGAGCTTGAAGGGTATCTTCTCAAAGAGGGTAAAGATTTTGAAAAGGATGAGCTAACTTCCCTTCTTGACAAGCTAAAGATTGAGCTAATCTTTGATGCAGACAACTTCAAGGTTGAAAATGCACACAGAGTATTCAGGAATATATTCGGAACCCTTGAGAGGAGAGGACAGGTGATATTCTTTGATGCCCTCCCAAAATCGTTCAAGCCTTCTGAGCATCTTGAGGTAGACATAATGAACGTCCACTACCAGAGCTATTACACAAACAAAAAGGAACCGGGCGATTGGGAAGACCCTAAACCCATAAAGTTCCTTGTGGTTAAAGAAAGAGTGCGGTTTTCTATATACATTGATGTAGCACCTCTGGGTTATAAGTTTGAGGAACAAAGAGCTATTGAGCTGGTTAGAAAACTTCTCAGGGTTGGACTTGAAAACTTTGGAATAGGCGGAAAGAAGAGAAAAGGCTACGGGTGGTTTGAGGTTGTGGAATAAATGAAGAAACTAAGCATACTGCTTGCTTTATTGCGTCCATTTAAGAGTTTTATTTATGAAACATGGCTTTTGATACTTTACGCTTTATTAGTTTTTGGCTTTAAATTTCTTAAGCCAGATTTAGACCAAATAATGCTAACTTTATTTCCTATCCTGTCCAAATTAGGCATTGAACATATACAACTGCAATTATTCTATATGCTCTGTTGGCTAACTATCTTATTCCTTTTAACATTAATATACATATGTAAAAAACCACATATAGAACTCAGAAGCATTATATCTTCTGCATTGACTGGTTCATTTCCAAGCTTTGCCGCTTTTGTATCTATGGTTTTGTTTATAATATTCACTTCATGGTTAGCAGATGATTTAAGAAATGCCACTAATAGTATTGGCATTATAAACGCCACCTTAGATGTTATATATACTTTAGGATTGTTGCCAGCTTTTGCGTTGTCTATACCAGAGTATAAACCTAAAAGTGGAAGCTCAACTAAGCCTGAACCTAAGAAAGTTCTCATCTCAGCATTATCGGATCCAAGGTCTGGCGATGAAGTTTTTTCTGAGTTAAAAAGCAAATTCAAAGAAGCCTACTTACAAAGTAGCTTTGAGGAAGCAGAAGAAATTCTTAAGGGCTTGAAGATGAATTGGATACCTTTATTGCGATCCTACTTATTTCATAAGAAGAAACAAACTATAGAAATCCTATATGTGCTTATAAGCAACGAAAGTGGCAGATTTAAAGACAAATTCAAAGAAATTATAGATAACAAAACGCCTGTCCAGTTTTCGGAAAAAGTGGACTTCAACGATTACGATGCCATACATATAGAACTTTTAAAGATACTAAAAGACATAAGACGTAATGGATACACTGACGAAGACATATCAGTATTTATAAGCGGAGGTACATCTGCTGTTACTTTAGCTCTTACCATGTTCGCATTGAAAGAGGGTAGACAGGTTGAGTATGTGAAACAGGATGAGAGCAAAGATATAGTCAAGATAGATATAGGACTTATAGATCTCTACAGCTTTGCTCCCGAACTCAGAGGTTAGTGTCAGAATTTCATATATTTGTCCGTTTTATATAGATGAAGGAGGTAGAAAGAATGGGAGGACTAACGCTTACCATCATAACCGCCAAGGCGACGAGCCTCAACTACGGTGAGAGTGTGGGGAACGTGTCTGTTCTAAAAAAGCTCTCTTTGGGGGACGGATCTCAAAAGACCTTCGTCTCGGACAAGGCACTTAAGTATGACATGCGTAGGAAGGGAAAAGAGGAAAAGGGTTGGAAGCTACTGGACGAAAAGCTGAAGGAGTATGTATCCGGAAACACAACCAACGGCACTCTGGACGTGGACTCGTTCGGGAAGAGCATATTGAAAAACTACGAAGAGTTTGACCTGTTCGGGGGACTCTTTACAAACCTAAAAACAGACAAAAAGATCAAGCTCAGCCACGGTGACAGCGTCAAGAGGGTATGTCCCGTTAAGGTGACCTACGCTTTCTCAATTTCCAAGTTCTCCGGAGACATGAACTTTCTTAACAACATAGACGCATACAATAGATACATAAAGCACGTGGAAGATAAGCCCGAGCAGGCGATAGCGAACTCAGAAGAGCACACTTCACACTACATCTACACCGTAACCGTTGACCTTGACAG
>WFYK01000161.1 GCA_015490105.1 Aquificaceae bacterium
GGATCAGCCTACCTATACTCCTACTCAAAAGATAGTTGAATCTTCCGGGACCCTCTACTTTAAGTTCGGGGATCTTGATGAAACTAAACCTTCCGGTAGCGTAAAAATAAGGGTGGAGACCATAGACTTTTACGTGAGGAAATATTCCCCTCAGATTATAGAGAGGAAGTTAAATAGGTTAAAAGGAAGGCCGATACCTGAAGGGTTTAAAAGATAAAATATCCCTTCATGAGGTGGAGTAGATACTTTCTATACACTTCCAAGGAAGATCCAGCGGAAGCGGAAGCGCCTTCTCATAGACTTCTTTTGAAAGCGGGTTTTATAAAGCAGGTATCTGCGGGGATATATGAGATCCTTCCTGCTGGATGGAGGGTAATAAAGAAGATAGAAAACATTGTAAGGAAGGAGATGGACAGATCGGGAGCTCAAGAACTGCTTCTTACCGTTCTCAATCCCGCGGAGCTTTGGAAAGAAACGGGAAGATGGGAAAGCTACGGGAATGAGCTCTTTAGATTGAAAGACAGAAACGGTCGTGAATACTGTTTGGGACCCACCCACGAAGAGGAGATAACGGATCTCGTTAGAAAGTTCGTCCACTCTTACAGACAGCTTCCTCTGCTTCTTTATCAGATACAGGTAAAGTTCAGGGATGAAAAAAGACCGCGCTTTGGTCTAATCAGGGGAAGAGAGTTCATAATGAAGGACGCTTACTCCTTTGATGCGGATGAGTTTTCCGCGATGATGTCTTACGAGAACATGAAGTTTGCCTACGACAGGATATTTAAAAAACTCAGGCTTGATGTGATAATGGCTCAGGCGAGTGTGGGTCAGATAGGGGGATCGCAGTCCCACGAGTTTATAGCCTTTACAGATTACGGGGAAGCTAAAGTGGGATACTGTGAAAACTGCGGATATGCGGGGAACACGGAAATAATTTCCCTTCCCAAACCCGACCCCCAAGAAGAGGAAGAAAAACCTATGGAAAAGGTTCACACACCCAACGTCAGAACGATAGAAGAGCTATCAAGATTTTTGAATGTTCACCCTTCCAAAATACTCAAAGCGGTCCTATATATAGTGAACGCAAAGGATCCGGTAATGGTTCTTATTAGGGGGGATAGGGATATAGATGAAAATAAGCTTGAGGCGGTTCTGGGAACGGAGAATTTTAGACTTGCGGACGATAAGGAAGTAAAGGATCTGCTCGGAACCGAGAAGGGCTTCATAGGAATCTTTAACCTTCCTGAAGGTGTTAAAGTTCTTTGGGATAACTCTTTATACGGCGTGAAGAATATGGTCGTTGCACTTAACGAGCCAGATTATCACTACGTTAACGCAAATCCGGGAAGGGACTTTAACTACGGGAAGTTTGTAGATGTTGCACAGGTGGTTGAAGGTGATCCGTGTCCTCAGTGCAAGTCTCCTTTGAAAGTGAGGAAAGGTCTTGAATTGGGACACATATTCTTGCTCGGCACTCGCTATTCCGATCCGATGAAAGCTTACTTTACCGATCCTGAAGGCAAAGAAAAGCCCATCATAATGGGTTGTTACGGTATAGGAATATCAAGGGTCATGGCTGCTATCGTAGAACAGCATCATGATGAGAAAGGTATAAAGTGGCCGACCCCTGTTGCTCCTTTTGAAGTAGCTATCTTGTGTCTCAATCCCTCCGATCAGGAACTGGCACAGGTTTCCGAAAAACTGTATTTGGAAGCCCAAGAAAAAGGCTTAGAAGTCATCTACGACGATAGGGAGGAGAGTGCGGGATTTAAGTTCGCGGACGCGGACTTGGTGGGTTTCCCTTACAGGATCGTTGTAGGTAAAAAGATAAAGGAAGGTAAGGTGGAAATTCAAAAGAGGGCTACGGGAGAACGTTTTGACGTGTCCGTAGAGGAGGCAATAAACAGGGTTAAGGAAATGGTGGAAGAAGATAAAAAGTAATGTTTTATGAGCGCATAGATCAGGTTACCGCGGAAGCGGGAATAAGGGTAAAGGCAAAAACTATAGAAGATCTATTGTGTAAGGTCCTCTTGGCTACTTTCAATGAAATTACGGACATAGATCAGGTAGAGGAGAAAACTTCTAAAGAGATTCGTGCGGAGAATTCAATACCCTTTCTTATAGCGGATCTAATAAATTCCGCTTTGGTAGTTCATGAAAGGGACAGCTTTGTAGCAAGGAGCTGTGAGGTTTTGGAGTTTAAAGAAACCTTCGCACGGTTGAGACTGAAAGGAGAAGCCTTCGATCCCGGAAAGCATACTTCTAAGCTCCAAATAAAAGCAGCCACCTATTATGGACTAAAGCTTTACAGGGAGGGGGATCTTTGGGTGGCGGAGGTCGTCTACGACGTTTAGCTTTTCATATAGGACTTTTCTCCTTAGTATGTCTGTGGGCTTTCTTTTCTTCAAGGCTGGAGGATTTTTCGGAAGAAAGTGTGTTTATGGAGGTCAGGGTGAGGGGAGATGTTCTTTACGAGCCCGGTTTTATTACAACCAAGGTATTGATGGAAGAAAGCGAAATAAAAGAATTGGAAGGAAGAAAAATGTTCCTTAAGATCTATGGGATAAAAGAGTTAGACAGCTTCTACTTTGCCCTTGTAGGAAATGTTAATGTCAGAAACGGACATATATACATCAACACTTCAAGGGAGGATATAGAGTTTTACGAGGAAGGCGGAATAAGGAAGGAACTTATTGAGCGCTATTTGAGAGCTTCTGAAGATTTTTCTCAAGATGTTAAAGCCTTAGGCCTTACCTTCCTCTTCGGAGAGCCCAGAGAGGTTCTAAGGTCGGAGGTTCGCCAAAGCTTCCTTTCAACGGGTCTGGTTCACCTTCTGGTTATTTCCGGGCTTCACGTGGGAACCCTCGCTTTGATCTTCAGAAAGATCCTTCCTGCCAACGTAAGCTCTCTCGTAGCACTGATCGGGGTTAGTTTTTACGTTTGGGTAATTGCACCCAAAGAAGCTCCGGTTCTCAGAGCATACCTTATGTTTTTGTTCTTTGTCTTCACTTGGATCAGTTTCAGAAGACCTGATCCGTTAGCTATACTTTTTCTTTCCGGAAGCTCTATTTTGGCGCTTTTACCCCATTATGTAACGTCTTTTAGCTTCTGGCTTTCTTTTTTGGCTACCCTCTACATAATACTTGCTTTGGAAAACACGGACGGAAGAGCTGTAAAGAAAACACTGCTTGTCTCCGCATCCGCCTTTACCGGAACCGCACCCCTGATCTCAACCTTTTCCTTCATTTCTCCTTTATCAATAGTAGCGACTCCTCTCATCGGACCTATCGTAGCTCTGTTTTCCTTTTTTGGGATCTTAGCCTTGATATCTTTTATGAGTTTTTCTCCTTTTGTTAGCCTATTTAACTTAACGGGTTTGGTATTCCTCAAGACTGTAAGTTCAGCGGAACATCTGTCCCTAAAGCTGTTTCCTCAAATCAGTCTTTGGGAGGCGGTTGCTCTATCTTTTACGGGTGCATTATTTTTATTCATACTCAGGGGAAACTTAAAAATTCTTTCCCTTGTAGGAGTAAACTTGTATCTGATCGTGAGGGCGTTGGTGTGAATGTTTTGAAGGAGTATAGATTTATACCTCTGGAGGAAGGTCAAGACCATATAAAGATAGCGGTTCCTGAAAGTTATGACCCTTTTAAGGTGGAAGAGATAAGGTTCAGAACTGGTAAGGATGTAGTTCTTGAAGTCCTTCCCGATGAAGAATTTGCCCAGATGCTTCAAAAGAGGCTTTCCGAAGAAGAGATAACCTTGGAGGGGGAAGAAGAGGCTAAAGAGGAGAATGTAGACCTTCTTATGGTTCAAGACGAAAGCCCTGCAACGAGCTTGGTAAATTCCGTGATAATAAAGGCAACTACCGTTGGAGCTTCTGACGTTCACTTTGAACCTTATGAAGATGAAGCGGTTGTAAGACTTCGGTTGGACGGAGTTCTTCACGACCTTTTGAAGATCCCTATATCCACGTATCAGAGTGTAGTTTCGCGAATCAAGGTCCTTGCCAACCTCAATGTAGCTGAAAGAAGGGTTCCTCAAGACGGAAGAATAGGTGTAAAGATCGGAGGTAAAAACTTAGATATAAGAGTGTCGGTTGTGCCTACAGTTTTCGGAGAGAGAGTGGTTTTGAGACTTCTTGATAAAACCGGATCTCTTCTTACCCTCGATCAGCTCGGCCTTTACCCTGAGGATGAAAAAAAGGTAAAGGATCTTGCAAGCAGACCTTACGGAATAGTCCTTGTCACCGGTCCGACGGGAGCGGGAAAGTCCACGACCTTGTATGCGATGATCCTACATATTAAGGATCCTAAAAGAAACATAATCACCATAGAGGACCCCGTTGAATATCAAATAAAAGGAGTGAGCCAGATACAGGTAAATCCAAAGGTAGGTCTCACCTTTGCTTCGGGCCTTCGTGCGGTTCTGCGACAAGATCCGGATGTAATAATGGTAGGTGAGATAAGGGATGCGGAGACAGCGGACATAGCGGTTCACGCTGCTCTTACAGGCCACTTAGTTCTATCAACGCTTCACACCAACGACGCTCCTTCCGCAGTTACCCGTCTTGCGGACATGGGTATAGAGCCCTTTCTTATAGCGAGTTCCCTTGAAGGTGTTATAGCCCAAAGGTTGGTTCGTAAGATATGTCAGCATTGCAAAGAACCTTACAGACCTTCTGAAGAGGAACTCAGAGAACTCGGTATAGAGGGATACGAAGGACCCTTTTATAGAGGAAGGGGATGTGATAAGTGTTTAGGAACGGGCTACAGCGGAAGGATAGGGGTTTTTGAGGTGTTGGTTCTGGATGAAGATCTTAAATCCCTTATTACTAAAACACAGGATGCGAACAAAATAAGGGCTTTAGCCAGGGAAAAGGGTTTCAAAACTATGATAGAGGACGGGGTAAGGAAGGTCAAAGAAGGCATAACCACATCTAATGAACTTCTCAGTGCGGTCAAGGAGTGAGGATATGGAAAAGGAACTTGTTGCCATTGCCCACTACCTTTACATAAAGGTTGAAAAGAGATCCCTTCCTCTGGAAGCTTCAAAAGCACTTGTGCGAAGTATGAAAGAAAGATCGTCAAAGGAAATTGCACTTTCTATGGTAGATCGCTTGAAAAGGCACATAAACTTCTGGATAAAGGACTCTTCACTTGCACAGATCTACAAAAGATATTTAAACGAGATCTCAAACTCTGACAGACTTTCATTCGGTGAAGCTATATCTCCCTTCGTGTTAATTAGCGGTGAGGAGATATTCGAAAGTGAGTTTGAACGGATAGGCAGGGAGGAAAGAATAGAATTTCTTCGAAATATTTTTAGAGCGGTTCCGCAGAAGTTTGAATTTCTGGATAAAGCCTCTTTAATTCGCTCACTTGCTTTAAAAGATCTCCTACCAGAAAACAGGATCCCCTTTGCAAGTCACGTTGCCTTTAATGTAAATCCCCACATTTTCGTTCCCTTGACACCCTCAACAATGAAAGCTTTAAACGTTGAAGATGTAGAGGATTATCTCTACCTATGTGATAGTTTGCGAACCGCGGGTATAAAACCCATCGAAGCACTGGCGCTCTTTCACCTTATGTGGGTAAGATCGAGTTCTAAGATCTCCATATTCGATAGGTTAGTCAATATAGATAGAAGAAGGCTTTTGCTTGAAAAAGCAAAGAGACTCTGGGAAGAAGGAGAGTTTTACAAGGCCCACGAGGTTCTTGAGGATATGTGGGATATAGTTGACAAAGAGGAAAAAGATCCCCTTAGAGGGGTGATACAGCTTGCTATAGCTCTTCATTGGATCGAAAAGGGCGATTATAAAAAAGCACAAAGGGTTTTAAAAAGAGCACTTGACTACATGCGTGAGGGCACCTTCCTCAAAGGCGTTGATCTAAAAACCCTAAGGAAAGAAGCGCAGGTTCTTCTTAAAGAACTTAACGATCCTTCTCACAGTCATAAACTCCCTGAGCTCAGGGTAGTATAATGAAACTTAGAAGGAGGGTGTAGCTCAGTTGGTAGAGCGGGGGACTGTGGATCCCCTTGTCGCGGGTTCGAGTCCCGTCACCCTCCCTTGACTTTTTATCCATGCTGTTTCAATTTTCCGCCTACTCTAACCTGTAAACTACGGGAACAACAATCGTAACTCTCTGTGTGGGTTTGGGAAAGTGTTTGTGAGCAAGTTCAACTGCCCTAATGGCACTTCGATCTAAAATTTTATAACCAGAACTCTTTTCTACTCGGCTATCCTGTAGTGTGCCATCAGGCAGGATAGTAAACCTAACCCAAACCACTCCTTCCCAACCCATCCTCCTCGCTATGGGAGGATACTTCAGGTAAGAGAGGATAGCCTCTCTGATTGCGAACAGGTTTTCCTCTTTGTAAATTTCCTCATAGCTCTTTTCCGGCAACTCAGGGAATTGAGCTTGGTTGTGGACACCTTCCGCTCTTTCCTCCTGAAGAGCTCTTGTTGGATTACTTTTCTCTTCCTTCACGGGAGGATTCTGTGGAACATTTTTTTTCTCTTTCCTTTTAAAGGTCTTTTGCGCTTTGGAAGGATTCTTTATCACGCTTTTGGGCCTTTTCTGAGATCTTTTTTTAGCCTTCTCTTTTACCGCTTTCTCTTTTCGAGAGGAATTCTTAACAGCCTTTTTCTTAAGCGCATTATCTTGTCTCTTTACCTTCTGCGGAGATTTCTGTTTAGTGGCAAACACTACCTTAACGTTGCTCAAACTTATTTTCGTAAAATCTTCCCTTTTAATATCAGGTAGGATATGCCATATGATCACAAGCACGGACATATGGATAGCCACAGATACGAGTAAGGATTTTTTAATCCCCATGTTTTTTCACAATTAGACTTACATTTTCAAAGCGGAGTCTGTTGAGAAGGTCCAAGATACTTACAAAGTTCTGAACGCGCACGTCCTTATCCACTCTCAGGTTTACCTGCCTCTTTCTGTTAACAGCACGCAGTTCTTTAGCGAGATCTTTTAGCGAGAGTTTTCTTCCCTTTAAGAAAATCTCACCCTTTTTATTAATCGTTATATCGATAGCCTGTTTTGTTTTCCTCTCCTCAGGATTTTCAGCGGAAGGCAAATTGATAGGAATCTCACCCTGAACTATAAAGGTAGCTTTCGTGAGAACTATGGTGAGGAGCACCAGCATTATGTCTACGAGGGGGATGACGTTTATGTAGCTGAACTCCCTATCCTCCATTCTCTACCTCCCATCTGGCTAAAAGAACTTTGACCTTTCTCAGTAGCAGGTTGTAAAGGACGACGGAAGGGATAGCCACCAGGAGTCCCACAGCGGTAGCTTTCAGAGCCAAAGCAAGACCTACCATTATCTCCCTTGTATTCATAAAGCCCTGAGAACCTATGCTGTAGAAGGTGAGCATTATTCCAAGAACGGTTCCCAGAAGGCCTACGTAGGGAGCGTTCGATCCAACTGTAGCGATGATGTGAAGCCCTTTAGTTAGCTCTACCTCAAGCTCCTGTCTGCTTTTAAAGCTCTTTAAGTTAGCGTTCCTGAAGAAAAACCACCTCTCGATGGACACACCTACGGAGATTATGCTCATCAGGATCAGAAGACCTATAACGCCGTAATCGATGATCTCTTTCCAGCCCTCCATGGTGTTAATTTTATGATAAAATTTGCGTTAATTTAACGTTAAAATTAACATAAGTTTAACAAGGAGATGAGATTATGAAAAGGCTCCTGCTGTTGCTTTGTCCTTTTTCGATGGCGATCGCCCAAGATATAGTCCTTGAAAGTGTGGAGGTCAGGGCCAAAAGGGAAACTCTCACGGAGCAAGAAGTCGTGGAGAGCTTTGCTAAAGACCCAGGAGAGGCACTCTCAAGCATGGAAGGGATTTGGAAACTCAGGAAGGGAGGTATAGCCAACGATATAGTCATGAGAGGGTTTTCTGGCAGGAACCTGAGCGTTCTCTTTGACGGTGCGAGGATATGGGGTGCCTGTCCCAACAGGATGGATCCTCCCCTCTTCCACGTGGACTTTGCGGAGGTGAAGGAGATAGAGGTGATAAAAGGTCCCTTCGATGTTAAGAACTACGGGAGCCTCGGCGGGACGGTGAACATAGTAACAGTTGAACCCAAGAAAGGCCTACACGGGAAACTCAACGTCGGAGTAGGATCCTTTTCCTACTTCAACCCCTCTCTGAGCCTATCCTACGGATCGGATATGTTTTACGGACTCCTCGGATACTCCTATAGGTATTCTAAGCCTTACAAAACCGGCGAGGGGAAGAGATTTACCGAGTATGCCAACTATAAACCGAGCGAGATAGACTCTACCGCCTTCAGCATAAACACCGCTTGGGCAAAGTTGGGCTTTAAACTGGCAAAGGACTCCAAGGTGGAGCTTTCCTACACCGCCCAGAGGGCGAGGGACGTTCTCTACCCCTACCTTATGATGGACTCCCCAAAAGACGATGCGGACAGACTAAATCTGAAGGTATCTTACGGAAAGCTAAAGCTTAACGCTTATTACTCCTACGTCGACCACCTTATGAACAACTCAAAGAGAAGGGCCATGATGTTTATGGAGACCAAGGCCAGGTCTAAAACCTACGGGGTAAAGGCGGAATACGACCTTAAAAACCTCAGCCTCGGTCTCGAAGCCTTCAACTGGAACTGGAAGGCAAAAACCAAGATGGGAAGCGTGTCCCAAAACACAATTCCAGACGTGGACACAACGGACTTCGGCCTATTCGGAGAATACAGGAGAAAGCTGAAAAAAGATCTCAGACTGGTAGTAGGGCTGAGGATCGATACAACACAAACTAAGGCAAGCAAGAGCAAGGTAGACACAGCCCTCTACTACAGATACCACGGAACGAAAAGCACGAGCAGGAGGGACACATACCCTTCAGGCAATCTACAGCTGTTTTATAAACTCTCAGAAGGCATCGAGTTCTTCAGCGGTATCGGATACTCGGTCCGAGTCCCGGACGCACAGGAGAGGTATTTTGCCTTGGACAGGATGGGTATGGTAGAGACAAGATACGGAGACTGGGTAGGAAACCCAAATCTAAAACCCTCCAAAAATACAGAGATCGATCTTGGCCTCAAGCTGAAGACCGAGAAAGTCAGTGCGGATATTTCTCTTTTCTACAGCTTTGTTAAAGACTTCATCACCCTCTACAACGACACGAGCGTTCACGGATCTCCCGTAGGGGTGGACAGCGACAGTAAAGCCCGATCTTATACCAACGTTGACGCAAAGCTCTACGGCGGTGAAGCAAAGGCAACCTTAGCACTTACCGATACCCTCTTTTTAGAAGGGGGAGCATCCTACGTGAGAGGAAAAAAAGATACGGACCCTTCCAGGAACATAACCGACGAAGACATAGCGGAAATACCGCCCTTAAAGGGCAGGTTAGCCCTCAGGTTCGACACGGGTCTATACTTTGCACAGATAGAGGGTCTCTTTCAAGCTACTCAAGACAAGGTGGACTCAGACCTGAACGAGCAGAAAACTCCGGGATGGGGGATAGTGAACCTAAAAGTCGGGGGTGATTACAGGAACTTTAGGCTGATCGCAGGAGTGGAGAACCTCTTCGACAAGTTCTACTACGAGCACTTGTCCTATCTGAGGGATCCCTTCTCCAGCGGGACGAGGGTCCCGGAACCGGGCAGGAGCTTTTACCTGAATGCGAGCTACCTTTTTTAAGACTCCCCCTCTTTTCCTTTTCCCATCGTGGTTTTTACAAAGTCTATCCAACTCTTTTCCATGAGGACGTAAGTTACGCCGAGAGCTATGAGCAGAACCGCGTAGCCTATCAGATCCGTGTAGTGAAACCTGTGTTCAAACATCGCTATCACTATCTCTCTTACAACGAATACAATCCCCGCTTCGAGCATTTGTCTTTTCCTGATCCGCTTATACTCGATAACGTCTAAGAAGACTCTGAAAAGTTCTATAAGGACAAAAAAGTTCAGTATGTTTTTAATTAGAAGTTTGAAAGCCTCCTCGTGCTCTACTTTAAGCTGACCTTCCACTACGTATGCGGTAAAGAGCCTGAGATCGTAGAGGATTATAAAAATGGCCATAACCAAGGTAACGAGGATTATGGGCACCGTAAGAATTACGAGGAGGTTTACTACCTTGTTGTAAAAGTTTAGGGCTCTTTTGGAAAATTCGTCACTGAAGAGGCTCTTCATCTTCCGAAGGAAATTTTAACGGAAGGAGTGAAAAAATAAAAAACCCCCGCACTGGGCGGGGGCTTGGAAGGAAATGGATTTTTTTAGTCGAGGTCGGGCATGTCTGTGGGAGTTATGTCCTTTTGCTTCTTGTCTTCGGGAAGGTCCGCTATTAGGGCTTCCGCGGTGAGCATGGTTCCCGCTACGGATGCGGCGTTCTCTATAGCGGTTCTTACCACCTTGGTGGGGTCTATGATACCTGTTTGTAGCATGTCTACGTATTCGCCGGTTGCTGCGTTGAAGCCCCAGTTCTTTCCTTTTTCCTTTCCGAGCTCTATGACCTTCTCAAGAACCACGTAACCCTCATACCCTGCGTTGTAAGCGATCTGTCTGAGGGGTGTTCTGCAGGCTTTCTTGATTATCTCAACCCCGAGCTTCTGATCCTCATTGTCTACCTCTACGCTGTCAAGAGCCTCGGATGCTCTTACAAGGGCTACTCCACCGCCGGGAACGATACCCTCTTCTACCGCAGCCTTGGTAGCGTGAACAGCGTCCTCAACCCTTGCCTTCTTCTCCTTGAGTTCCGCTTCGGTCGCGGCACCTACCCTTATTACCGCAACTCCGCCGGAGAGCTTAGCGAGTCTCTCTTGGAGTTTCTCCCTGTCGTAATCGGAAGTGGTCTCTTGGATCTGCTTCTTAATCTGCTCTATCCTTGCC
>WFYK01000162.1 GCA_015490105.1 Aquificaceae bacterium
CATGATGACCTTCGGAGGAGGTGGTTCTACAGTTACCATAGAAACAACCTACGCCATAGGTCTCAAGCCCGCTAACTTTACCGACATAGGAGGAAACCCTCCCGCGGAAAAGATGTATAAGATAACGAGGATAATCCTCTCAAAGCCCGGAATAAGGGGTGTTCTGGTATGCGGGGGAACCGCAAACAACACGAGGATTGACGTGACCCTCGGAGAGGGGGTTGCAAACGCTATAAGGGACCTCAAGAAGGAAGGAAAGCTCGATCCTAACTGGATATGGGTAGTCAGAAGGAACGGTCCCGAGGCTGAGAAGGGACTCAGGATGCTGTATGAAGCCTTTAAAGAGTGCGGGGTGAAGGGTGAAATTTACGATTCTTCCCTACCACTCACCGAAGCTCCCGTTAGGCTCAAAGAGCTTCTTGACAAGTGCGAAGCCATGGCGGAAAAGAACAAGGAGGAGGAAAGGTCTCTGACAGACGAGCAGGCCAGTGATATGGGCCTTTAAATGGCTGTTCGTTATCCCCTTCTCCTTCTTCCTGTCCTCCCTTCTTTTTTGTTCTTAACCTTCTCCGGTTTCCTGATCTTTTTTGATTTAAAGAAAGAGAGGAAGATACCTTCCCTTGAGGTATCTTCCGTCCAACCGCCCTCTTCGGAGGAAATAAAAAAAGGACTCGCTAAGTTCTTTCCCCAAGCACCCGCTGAAGAGGTAAAACCCGTAGGAGAGGAAACTGCGAAGAGATCTAAAAGTTTCAAGCTGGAACTTGTTGGAGTTGCTTTGGGAAGCAGACCCTCTGCGGTAGTTTTAAAAGAAGGGAAAGAGATCTTACTGCCCTTAGGAAAAGAGAAAAAGGGTCTAAGGTTGGTGAAGGTAGAGAAAAACAGAGCTTGGATCAAGGTAGGAAACGAGACCTTAGAGCTTAGGCTCAAAAAGAGGAAAGCAGGTGTTCGATCTTCTCCTGTGTCCGCACCCGTTGGCAGTGGTAATGAGGTTGTAATATCCAGAAGGGAAATAGAAGCTATAACCAAGGATCCGGGCATAATGTTCCGTCAGATAAGGCTCATTCCTTACGTTAAAGACGGAAAAACCCAAGGGTTCATCTTCGAGTGGGTAAAGCCGGGAAGCATATTCCACAGGATAGGTCTGAGAAAGGGAGACATACTCGTTTCCATAAACAACCAAACCATCAAAAGCGGTGAGGATGCCTTCAGACTTCTTCAGGTGTTGAGGAATGAAAACACCCTAAAGATAGTGGTCAAGAGGGGACTTTCAAACAGGGAGATCTTGGTAAGGATAAAGTGAAGGAGGGTTTGTTATGAGCGGGGTGGCGGTAGTTTTGTTTGCTTTTGTCTGCTACCTCTTTGGTTTCTTTATATATTCGAAATACTTGGCAAGATCGGTTTTTTCGCTCGATGACTCTAAACCCACCCCCGCACAGGAGTTCAACGACGGTGTTGACTTCGTTCCTACGAACAGGTGGATACTTTTGGGACACCACTTTACTTCCATAACCGGTGCTGGACCCATAGTAGGACCTGCCATAGCGGTCATCTGGGGTTGGGTTCCCGCCATCCTTTGGGTAGTCCTGGGAGCGGTTTTCATAGGTGCGGTTCACGACTTTTCAGCTCTCGTAACGTCCATAAGACACAGGGCAAGGTCCATAGGCTCTATCCTCGGAGATTACGCGGGTGAGCGGGCGAGAGTTTTATTTCTTTTGTTGATCCTTGCTCTGGCAATACTCGTTAACGCGGTCTTCGCATACATAATCGCACTCCTCTTTACTAAGTTTCCCTCAAGCGTTCTGCCCGCTTGGGTAATAATCCCGCTGGCGATAGCCTTCGGTTGGGGGGTGTATAGGCTCAGGATAAACTTCTTGCCTTTGACACTTTTTGCACTCGCTGTCTTGTATCTTTCCGTCTATCTCGGAACGCAGTTTCCGATAAAGATAGACCCGGTTGCAAACGCTTTAGGTTTGGACCCCATAATGCTTTGGATACTCATTCTGTTTACCTACACCTTCTTTGCGTCGTCCTTACCCGTTTGGCTCCTACTCCAGCCAAGGGATTTTCTGAACGGCCTCCAACTTATCACCTTGCTTGCACTCATTTACTTGGGTATATTCGTCGCTAACCCCTCTATAAGCGCACCCGCCTTTAATCCTGACCCTGAAGGGGCACCACCTCTGTTTCCTTTCCTGTTTATAACCATAGCCTGCGGAGCCCTGAGCGGTTTTCATGCCCTCGTATCTTCGGGAACGACATCAAAGCAACTTGCAAAGGAGTCGGACGCTCGGACAGTGGGATACTTGGGTTTTCTGGGAGAGAGTTCCTTGGCGGTTGCGGTGGTGATCGCCTGCACCGCGGGACTTACCCTCTTTAGCGCGGACAGATTTCAGGAGATCTACAGCTCTTGGGCTTCTATAAAAAAGTCCGCGGTTCCTGCGGTCGTAGAAGGAGGAGGTAACTTAATAGCTTCTTTGGGTGTGCCGTTAGACCTTGCCCAAACCTTGATAGCAACCTTGATCGTGCTTTTTGCTGCCACCACTATGGACACGAGTGTCAGGATTCAGCGCTATATATTGAACGAGCTCGGTTACATTTACTCGGTAAAACCGCTCAAAAGCCCTTGGATAGCGTCGTTTATAGCGGTTTTAAGCTCTATGGCCTTGGTTCTGGCAAGGGAAGGGGGTAAAGGAGGGCTTATATTTTGGCCCGTTTTCGGGGCTTCTAACCAGCTTTTAGCGGGACTTGCTCTGATCGTCGCCTACCTGTATCTTCGGAAGATCCAGAAACCTACTTGGCCTATATTTCTGCCTTTGATCTTTGTCCTCGCTATAACGACGGTGGCAACTTTCCTTAACACGATGAACAACGCTCTCAAAGGAGATTACCTACTTGCGGTAGTAAGCGGTTTGATCCTTATACTTGAGATGGCCATAATCTTTGAGTCCATAAGGGCTGTCAGAAGGGAAAGGGATGAAGTGCCTGAAGGTTTTTGAGGAATTCTACAGGGTTAAGGTAGGTTTGCCCATAGAGAGGGAAAGGAGAAGTGCGGAAGATCTTTTTTTGTTCCTGATCTTTTCAGACTTTTTTGGACTTCCTAACTCTCACGCCCTTTTGGTGGGGGAGCTTTTGCCTTTACTTTTGGAAGACCTCCACCGCTGGCACAAGCGCTTGGGTTTGGATCACTCCCCCTTAGATTGGCTAAGGTGTTGCTAAGATGCACAGATTCTTCATAAGAAGGCCGGTAACCACCCTGATGCTTATGACCGTTTTTTTAGTCTTGGGGATCTATTCCTTCAGGAGCATACCTGTAGACAGATTTCCCGATGTAGATTTCCCTATGGTTACGGTCACCACCGTATACGAAGGAGCCAACCCTTACGTGGTAGATGCCAACGTCACGAGGGTAATAGAGGAGGAACTCTCAAGTGTAGGGGGAGTGGATTCGATAATTTCAAAAAGTTACACGGGTCTTTCACGCATACTTATCGTTTTTAGCTTGGATAAAGACATAGAAGAGGGAGCTCAAGAGGTAAGGGACGCGGTTCAGAGGGCTTCCAGGAGGCTTCCTGACGGTGCGGACACACCGGTAGTTAGAAAATTCAGCACCTCCATGGCTCCCGTAATGGCTATTCTTGTTCACGGGGACGCGGACTACGATACGGTTTCCTTCTTTGCGGAGAAGGTAGCAAAGAGGGAGATAGAAAAGATAGAAGGCGTAGGTGAGGTTCACTTGGGGGGCTTCAGAGACAGGGTCATGTGGATAAGGTTAGACCCGTTGAGAATGCACGCAAGAAACATAACTGTAAGCGATGTGATCAGGGCTTTTAAATCTCAAAATGTGGAAAAGCCCGCGGGAAGAATATACGGGAAAGAGAAAGAATACGTTCTCAGGATAGTCAGCAAGTTTTCTTCCGAAGAGGAAATAAACAAGCTCGTGATAAGGAACGGGGTAAGGATAGAGGACATAGGACAGGCCTACTTTGGCTATGACGAAAAGAGGAACACAGTGCGCTTTAACCTGAAGTCCGCGGTTGCCCTGATCGTATACAAGGAGAGCAAAGCCAACACGGTTGAGGTGGCAAGAAAGGTTTGGGAGAAGATAGAGGATCTCAGAAAAATAGCTCCTAAAGGGGTCAACATAGATGTTAACTATGACGCTTCCGTTTTCATAAAAAGGAGCGTAAAGGATGCCCTTAACGAAATAGTGATAGGCAGTCTCTTTACCGCCTTGACCGTTTTTCTCTTTTTGGGCTCTTTTAGGATGACGGTAATACCGATCCTTGCCATCCCCGTCTCTATTCTCGGAACCATATTCGTCCTTCACTTTTTGGGACATTCTTTGAACGTTATGACATTAATAGCCCTCGCGGTGGCGGTAGGGATAGTGATAGACGACGCCATAGTAGTTCTCGAAAGCATATACAGAAGGGCTGAGGAAGGGCTCAAAAGCGTAGAAGCTGCGGAGGTGGGAACACGCATAGTTATATTCGCACTCCTTAGCTCCACCGCTTCGCTCATAGTCATATTCCTCCCTGTAATGTTTCTAAAAGGTCCCGTAGGGGAGTTCTTTTCCGCGTTTACTATAGCCCTCGTGACCGCAATAGCTATATCTTTCCTCGTTTCTGTTACCCTAACCCCTTCGTTGTCCGCTCGGATACTGAAGGTGGGATCTCCCAACCCCTTTATGAGAGCCTATGCGAAGTTCGAAAGAGGTTTTGACAAGACCCTTCGGTGGGCCCTTGACCACAAAATGTTGGTTTTGGCTCTCTCCATCTTGAGCGTTTTTGCGGGTCTTTATATGGCTAAGCTAACCAAGAAGGAGTTCGTTCCCCTCGTGGACGAGGGCAGGTTCATAGTGAGATTTGAAACCCCTTTGGGTTCATCTTTTGAATTTACCAATCAAAAGGCGAGGGAAATAGAGAAGGTTCTCGTTTCTAACCCCTACATACTCAGATACGGCATGGCGGTAGGCGAAGGGCTGATAAGCCCCACCGTGAACGGCGGTATGTTCTTCGTAACGCTGAAGGACAGAAAGGAAAGGCCTCACCAAGGCGAAGTAATGAACCAGATAAGGAGGGAGATAAGGAAGATAAAAGATGTTCGGGCAAGTGTAGAGGTCCCTTCCGTAGTAGGTGCTCACAGCGGTAGGCAAACGGATATTCAGTATGTAGTAAAGGGATCTTCCCTTGAAGAGCTTGCACGTATAGCTCAAGAGCTTACTAACTACTTGGAAAGCGTAGGTGGGTTCACCGACATAGATACGGACATAAGGGTAAATCAACCTGAGGTAAGTATCAGG